>NZ_JBEZKL010000106.1:0-25578 GCF_040704695.1 Streptomyces sp. NPDC048411 | reverse complement strand
CTGTTGCTGCCCGGTCTGCTGCTGTTGCTGCTGTTGCTGTTGTTGCTGCTGCTGTGTGTGGGCTCAGCCCTCGGGCGTCCTGGATGGGGCCGACCTTCGCGTTCGCGTCGGCGCGGTCGTCGGCGATGTCGAGGTGACCGGCGCCGCGCGGCCCACGCCTTCATCAGCCAGGCGACGGGGCATCGGAATCCTGCAGCCGCCAGGCGACCACGACCAGCCAGGTCATCCACGCCACGTCCAGGGCGAAGGCCAGCACGATTGCGATCGTCTCCGTTCGCGAGAATCCCACGGAGCCGACCACCCAGCCCTGCACCAGGTAGGTGAGGCCGGAAAGCCCCATCAGGTGGGCTATCGGCCGCGGGATCCAAGCTGTCCGCACGACCGCGGCCGCGAACAGGAGCAAAGCGAGGCCGAGGGCGAAGTTTTGGTAGCTCCTCACCCCCCACTCAAGCCAGCGGATTGCCTCGGCGCTCGCGAAGCGCGCCGCCTTCTCGGCGTCCGGGGCGCCGGCCCACGTGTTCACGGCCTGCTTGAGGGCGACGCCGTCCACCGCCTGTAGGACGCCGTACAGCGCCAGCGTCGTCACCGCCGAAGCGGCACCGAATCGCCCCGCCCATCTCGCCGCTCCAGCCTGAACGTCCAGGGCGAAGAACAGGGCGAGCAGCCCTGCGAGGAAGATCGCCATGCCCGCGAACTGGCCGAGGTGTACGACTGTCCAAATCCCGCTGCCGGCGTACCCGGCGAACACAGCGGGGTGGTTATTTGCGTCCCCGTCGGCGTGGAACTGGGTGACCACGATGTACAGGAGTTGTCCCAGGAGCAGCAGCGTGGCGGACAGACGCAGCGACTTGCGGCGCACCAGGGGTTCGGTGCGCGCGGTGTTGGCGCTGAGGGCGGGAAATGAGCGGGACACGGCAGACCTCCAGGTGGCGTGCGGGATGGACGGTGTCACGGGACGAGGACGTAGCCCTCCTCATCGACGACGGCGGCGGCGATGTCGGCGCGGTCCGCGGGGCCAGAGGCGGTGACAGTGACATGGCCGAACCGATGCAGGTGCTGGACAGCAGGGGGAACTCCTCGAGGTGCTGGTGGTGGTGCGGTCAGGTAGAAGAGTCGGCCCGGGGTGGGTGCGTCTCACCGGGTAAATCGCCAGGTTTTCCGCCGGGGTCGGCCCGCGGTCAGTGACGGTGCGCCCCGTGCCCGTGGCCGGTGACGGCTGCGCTGGGCTTACTGCTGGGGACAGCGAGCGCGGTGAGGACGAACAGGGCGACGCCGGCAGTGGCGGCGAAGGCCCGGCCGTAACTGTCGAACAGCCCGGCTTGCGTGGCGAGGTTGCCGGCGATCGCGGTGAGCCGGGCGACGCCGGGCGCGGCGCCGATCTCGTGGCCGGTCATCATCAGCCCCGAGGCCAGTCCGGAGCTCTCGGCGGGCACGTCGCCCATCGCGGCAACGGCGATGGCGACGAACGTCGGCCCAACGCCGGCGCCGACAAGCAGGAAGCCGGGCAGCACGTCGGCGGGGTCTGGGTGCCGCCGGCGCTGGCAGCCAGCAGCACGCCTGGGCCCATGACGACCAGGCCACCGAGGATCAGGGTGCGGGCGCCGAGGCGACCGAGCTGTGCGCGGCCAGCGCATGGGGCGACCGGTGCCCGCGGGTGGGGGCCGCCGGTTCGGCGGCTGGGTGGGCCGACATGGCTTCTCCTCGGGGGCGGGGTGGTGGTCGGTTACTACGCTCGCCGTCGGCGTGATCACTCACGCCGGTGATTTCACCAGCGCGTTCGATACCGTGGGACTCGTGCTGGCCGGACGGAAACCCGAACGCGCGGCGATCGCCGCCCTGCTCGACGCTGCCCGCACCGGCAACGGCGGCGCGTTGGTGGTGCGCGGCGTCGCAGGGGTCGGCAAGTCGACGCTGCTGGCTGACGCGCTGGCAACCGCGTTGAACCTGCGGGTACTGCGCACCTCCGGCGTGGAGTCCGAATCGCCGCTGGCCTTTGCCGCGCTGCAACGGCTGCTGTGGCCGCTGCGCACCCGAATCGACGCCGTGCCGGCGCCGCAGGCCGCGGCGCTGCGCGCGGCGATGGGTGAGGCCGAGGGCGAGGGCGACCGCTTCCTGGCGTTTCTCGGCACGCTGAGCCTGCTCGCCGACGCTGCCGAACAGGCGCCGCTGCTGGTCGTCGTCGACGACGCGCACTGGCTCGACGACGCGTCGGCAGCTGCGTTGCTGTTCGCCGCCCGCCGCCTGCAGGCCGAGCGCGTGGCGCTGCTGTTTGCCGCCCGCGACGGCGACGCCCGCCGCTTCGACGCCGGGGACCTGCCAACCGTCGTGCTCGGCGGCGTGACCGGTGCCGACGCCGGCGCGCTGCTGTCCGCCCGCGCGGGGACCGACATCGACCCGGCAGTGCGCGACCAGCTGGTCGCAGGCACCGGCGGCAACCCGCTCGCGCTGGTCGAGCTGGCCGGGGTGCTGACCGCCGACCAACTGGCCGGCCGGGCGCCGCTTCCCACCCCGCTGCCGCTGACCGACGGCGTGGAGCGCGCCTTCCTCAACCGCTACCGCCACCTCAACGAGCCCGCGCAGCGGTTCCTGCTGGTCGCCGCGACCGACGACACCGCCCGCCTGACCGTGGTCCGCGACGCCGCCGAGCGCTTCGGCGCCGCTGATTCCGCCCTGGATGCGGTGGAGCGGTCCGCGTTGCTGCGGGTGGACGGCGATGCCATCGCCCTCTACCACCCGCTGGTGCGCTCGGCGGTCTACCGGGCCGCCACCAGCGCGCAGCGCCGCGCAGCGCACCGTGCGCTCGCCGACGTGCTGACCGGCGACCCCGAGCGGCGGGCCTGGCACCTGGCCGCCGCCGCCGACCGGCCCGACGAGGACGTCGTCGCCGCCCTCGACGGGGTTGCCAAGCGCGCCGCGGCCCGCGGTGGCCACGAGGCGGCGGCCGCCGCGTGGGCCCGCGCCGCCGAGCTCACCGCGGGCGGCGAGGCCCGCGGCCGGCGGTTGTACCTGGCCGCGTCCTCGGCCTGGCTGGGCTCGCACCCGTCGCGCGCCTCGGCACTCGCCCAGGCCGCTGCGGCGGACGTGACCGATCCGCTGATATGGGCGCAACTGCTCGCGCTGCAGGGGCAGATCGAGTGGAACACCCATTCGCTGAACGACGGCTACGACCTCATCCTGCAGGCCGCCGAGGCCGCCGCCGCCGTGGACGCGGCGCTGGCGGCTCAGCTGGCGATGCTCGCCGCGTCGCTGGCGGCGTTCGGCGCCCGATCCCCGCGCGTGCTGAACCCGACCGTGCTGAACCCGACCGTGCTGGTGGCCGAGCCCGCGCCGGACGCGCCGACCCGGGTGCGGGCCGCCTGGGCCCTGCTGCACGGGTTCGGTGCAGTCGCCCGCAGCGACTGGGCGGCCGCCACGGAGTCCTTCCGGTGCGCGTTCATCCTCACCGACGCCGACCCGGTCGACGACCACGTGCTGCAGCCCAACCTGGGCATCGCCGCGATGCTGATCGACGATGACGAGCGCGGACTGCGGCTGCACGAGCAGCAGCTGACCGCCGCCCGCCGCGCCGGCGCGCTGAACATGGTCGAGCACGCCCTCACCCGCGGCGTCCACTTCCAGATCGCGACCGGCGCCTGGTCGAAGGCCGCCGGTGCCGCCACCGAGGCGCTGCCGCTGACCACCAGTACCGGCCACCCGGGGCTGACCGCGCTGCCCACCGCGCACCTCGCCCTGGTCGCGGCGCTGCACGGAGACGACGCCGACCGCCACCTGGATAGGGTCACCGAGATCCGGCACAAGCACCCGGTCGGCATTACCGACGGCCTCGTCGCCGACGTGACGCACTGGGCCCGCGGGCTGCGCGCGGCCGCGCAGCCGACGACCGCGCTGCACCACCTCCAGCAGATCAAAGGGCCGGCATGGCGGCGCCTGGCCGCCCTCGACCTGTTCGACGCCGCCGTCCGCGGCGACCGCCCCGACCTCACCCGCACCTGGCTGGCCGAGCTGGAGCAGTTCGCCGCAGGCACCGGTCTGCCGGCCGCGACCGCGGTCGTCGAGCACGGCCGTGCCCTGCTCGCCGGCGACGGCGACGCCGAGACCCACTTCCAGCGGGCGCTCGCCGCGCACGCCGACTCGCCGCGGCTACCCGACCGGGCCCGCACCCACCTGGCCTTCGGCGAGCACCTGCGCCGCGCCCGCCGCCGGGTCGACGCCCGCGAGCACCTGCGCACCGCGCTGGCGCTGTTCGAGGACCTCGGCGCCGCCCCGTGGGTCGAGCGGGCCGCGCAGGAGCTGCGCGCCTCCGGGGAGACCGCCCGCCGCCGCGACGTCACCACCGCCACCGAGCTGACCCCGCAGGAACGCCAGGTCGCCGCCCTGGTCCGGCAGGGCCTGTCGAACCGGGACGCGGCCGCGCAGCTGTTCGTCAGTTCACGCACCGTCGACTTTCACTTGAGAAACTGCTACTCCAAGTTGGGCATCAGCTCCCGCGCCGAGCTCACCGCTCTCCCGCTCGACCTGTGACCGGCATGTCCCTGCACCCGAAGACCGCATCAGTCGCTGTTGCTCACCGCTCCTCGCCCTCGGCAGGCTACTCAGAGCGAGGGTGACGGAGCCGTCCCCCAAGGACGCTGCCCCGGCCGGCGCCGGGTACTCCGGCTGGATCGGGCCGCGCCAGAGCGAAGTCCAGCTCCCCGCCTCCTGCGCCAGGCCCATGGGAGCCAGCGCCCCCAACGTCACCCTGACTCTGAAGGTCGCCCCAGGCGTCACGGAGGCGGCCACCCAGAGCCCAGGAACACCGCCCAGCCGATGATCCAAGCCCCTGCGCCGTAGCGGGCTGTCGGACTTCTTCACCGGCTCAACTCGGCTTTCTTCGAAGCGCGTTACCTCCGACCAGTCGCCGAGATCACCGCCCGCCTCATTCGCGACTGTGAACGCAGATGCACAGCCGTGCCGTTGTGCACTCCCCCAGCGCCCTGACCGTCCCGTCGTCCTTTCTACTGGCAGCCCAGCCCTTTTGATGAATCATTAGAAAGTTCCAGAGATTCGTACCGAACCTCTGGACAGTCACTACGCGGCGCTCTAACGTCTCGGCCCATCGAGACATGCGTTTCGTCGCCATAGCACCGCAGCCGATCAGCGTTCACTCGAACGCCCTTCACCTCACGAGTCTTTCCACGTCTCTCCCCCCATGGCCGGGCCACCGCCCGTCACGAGGCGCTGCGCGATCGCCGTCACAGCGGTCGTCGCTCACGCACCGTGCAGCACCACCGTCGAAACACGGGGAAACCGGCCGGGTCACCGACTCTGCCGCGACCGCAAGCGATCGAGGAGACGCATCACCGTGCACCGCACCCTGAGACGCATGATCACGGGGGTCCTGCTCGTGGCACTGCCCGCGCTGGGCGGTGTGGCCGTCGCGCCCACAGCCCAGGCGCACCCAGGCCACGAACACGCCCTGGACTGGTCGAACTACGAGAAAGTCACCCTGACGAAGGACACCGGCGAGCCGATCGACCTCGCCGTACTGCCTGACAGCCGGGTCCTGCACACCGCCCGCAACGGCGACGTACGACTCACCGACCCCGGCACCGGTGTCACGAAGGTCGTCAATCACGTCGACGTGTACCAGAACTCCGAGATGGGGTTGCAGACGGTCACGCTCGACCCGGACTTCGCCACCAACAAATGGGTCTACCTCTACTACTCGCCGCCGCTGAACACCCCGGCCGGCTCCGCACCGACACAGCTGCCCGCCGGGCAGACGGACGCGTATTGGAAGCAGTGGGAGGGGTACGACACCCTGACCCGCTTCAAGTGGACCGGCGACAAGCTCGACCTCTCCACCGCACAGGAGATCATCCGGGTCGACACCAACCGCGGTCAGTGCTGCCATGTCGCGGGTGACGTGGACTTCGACAGTCATGGCAACCTCTACCTCTCCACCGGCGGCAACACCCCGGCGTCAGGCCCGAACGTCAACGGTTACACGCCGATCAACGACGCGGCCGGCTACAACCCCGGTCTCGACGAGCGCCGCGGCGCGGGCAACACCAACGACCTGCGGGGCAAGATCCTGCGGATCGACGTCCAGGAGGACGGCAGTTACACCATCCCGAAGGGGAACCTCTTCGAGCCGGGCACGGCCAAGACCCGTCCCGAGATCTTCGTGATGGGCCTGCGCAACCCCTTCCGGCTGGCGGTGGACCGCGAGACCGACGCCGTGATGTGGGGCGACTACGGCCCCGACGCCGGAACCGCCGACCCGAACCGCGGGCCGATGGGATACGTCGAGTGGCAGACCACGACCAAGGCCATGAACAGCGGCTGGCCGTTCTGCACGGGTGACAACAGCACGCCCTACCGGGACTTCGACTTCGCCACCCTCACGCCCGGCCCCGCCTTCGACTGCGCGGCGCCGGTCAACGACTCCCGCTGGAACACCGGCCTGACCGAGCTGCCCCCGTCCGTGCCGGCCACTCTCTGGTACGGCGACCGGGACACCGACCAGCCGTGGCCCGAGCTGACCGCCTTCCGCGGTCCCGGCGGTCCGGGCGGCCAGGCCCCGATGGCCGGTCCGGTCTACCACTACGACGCGGACAACCCCTCGCCGGGCAAGTTCCCGGAGTACTGGGACGGCAAGGCGTTCTTCGGGGAGTTCTCCCAGGACTACGTGGCCGCGCTCACGCTCGACGGGCCCGACGGCCCCGTCAGCAAGCTGGAGAACGTCCTGCCCAACAGCGAGCGGTCGCAGAACGGCATCCCGCAGTGGGACAACCCGATGGACCTGGAGTTCGGCCCGGACGGCGCGCTCTACGTCCTCGACTACGGCGACGGCTTCTTCCGACAGAACCCCGACGCGGGTCTCTACCGGATCGACTACGCCGAGGGCAACAAGGCACCCACCGCGGTGATCAAGACCGACAAGTCGTCCGGCCAGGCACCGCTTGAGGTCTCGTTCAGCGCCACCGGCTCCAGCGACCCGGAGAACGGCGAACTCACCTACCAGTGGGACCTCGACGGCGACGGCACCTTCGACGCCACCGGACCCACAGCCACCCGTACGTACCCGGAGAACGGACAGTTCCAGGCCCGGCTCAAGGTCTCCGACCCGCAAGGCAAGTTCGGGCTGTCGAGTCGTCAGATCACCGTGGGCAACACGGCGCCGACGGTACGGATCACCTCGCCGCCCGACGGCGGGTTCTTCAACTGGGGCGACGCCGTGCCGTACGGCATAGCCGTCGAGGACCCGGAGGACGGCACCACGCCGGACTGCGCCAAAGCGGCCTGGACCTTCGGTCTCGGGCACAACCAGCACGGGCACCCGGTCAACAGCGGCACCGGTTGCACGGGCGGCGTCGCGACCCCGGCCGACGCGGGGCACGGTGACACCGAGAACGTCTTCGGAGTCCTTGGGATCACCTATACCGACAAGGGCGCGGGCGGTGTGCCGCCGGCGACCGGTGACGCCCAGGTGGTACTCAACCCGGCGCTGATGCAGGGCGAGCACTACGACTCCGCGGAGGGCGTCACGATCACGGACGACACCACGGCGTCCGGACAGCGCAAGCTGACCTCGTTCGACGCGGGTGACTGGATCGCGTACGACCCGGTGTCGTTCGCCGGGATCAACGGGGTCAAGACCCGCGCCAGTGGCGCCGGCACGCTGGCGCTGCGCTGGGGTTCGGCCGACGCCGAGCCGTTCGCCACGGTGCCGGTGCCGGCCGGAGAGGGCTGGCAGACCGTCACCACCGCTGTGCCGAACGCCCCTTCGGGGACGGGTGAGGTCTTCGTGACCAGCTCCGGCGGTGTCGAGCTGGACTCACTGACCTTCCAGGGCGCGGGCGTCGCGGACAAGACCGCGCCCAAGGTCACCGCCACGCTCAACCCGCCCCAGCCCAATGGTGAGGACGGCTGGTACACCAGCAACGTGTCGCTCACGGTCTCGGCGACCGACAACGGGACGGTCGCCAGTCGTCAGTACTCGGTCGACAACGGGACGACCTGGCAGTCGGCCAACGCGGCCGTCACGCTGTCCAAGGAGGGTGCCACCACCGTCCGTTACCGGGCGACCGACAACGGCGGCAACGTCTCCGAGGTGGGTTCGCTCACCGTACGGATCGACCGCACCGGTCCCACGGTGACGGCCACCGGTCTCGACGCCGACGGCGTCTACGGGGACTCCAAGCGTCCGACGCCGGTCTTCTCGGCGGCGGACGCGGTCTCCGGCGGGGCCACCGCGACGGCCACGCTGGACGGCACGGCCGTCACCACCGGCCAGGCGCTGGAGCTGTGGCGGCTGCCGCTGGGAAGCCATGACCTCACGGTCAGGGCCCGGGACAAGGCCGGCAACACCACCACGAAGACGCTGGCCTTCACCACCCGTACCTCCTACGCGGACATCCGCGCGCTGATCACCCAGCTGCGGGCAGACGGCCTGATCACGGCGCAGGGACAGAAGCGGCTGACCGTACGGCTCGGCCAGGCCGAAAGGCACGCCGACGCGGGCCGCACCAGCCGCGCCGCGGCCGTGCTGGAGTCGTTCGCCGGCTGCACGGCCGACACCGCCCTGGTGCCGGACAGCGCGGCGGGCGCGGCCCTGGCACGGGACGCGCGGGCGCTGAAGCCAGGCGCCACCGGCTGACGCCGGGACTGACAGGGCTGCCCCGCTCTCACCGGCGGGGCAGTTCTGTGCCCGGACTCGACTCCGTCGCGGGGCCTGTTTCCGGGCCATGGCGTCCCTGCCGGGTCGAGTTCCGTCAACAAGGCGGCAACTTTCGACGCTCTGTGAAAAAGTTGCCGGAAGCCGCCCGCGTCCCTGCGATCCTGCCAGCCCGCGGGCACGGATCCTGCCGGGCGGTACGATGCCCGGCCCCCGTACCGCCCGCGTTCCGTCGCCGCGACACCTCCCGAAAGGTGTCCGAAGGCGCCCAGAGGAAGTGAGTCCGTGAACATCCAGTACCGCGTGTTGAGTCTGCTCCGTGAAAACGGCCCGCTGTCCCGCGCTCAACTCGCGGACCGGCTGGAGGTACCGCGCCCGCGGCTGCTCGGCGAACTCGACCGCATGGTCGCCGCCGGGCGGGTCAGCGAGGCGGGCCCCGCCGCGTCGCGCGGCGGGCGGCGCTCCACCCTCATCCAGCTCGACCCCGGCCTGCGGTTCGCCGCCGTCGATCTGGGCGCCAGCTCCGTCGACATCGAGATCACCGACGGCGCGCTCACGCCGGTGGCCTCCTGCTCCGAACCCGCCGACATCCGCTCCGGGCCGGTCGCCGTACTTGGCCGCATCAGCGAACTCCTGCGCACGATGGCTGACCAGGGGCACTACACGCGGCTCAACGCCATCGGCATCGGCCTGCCGGGGCCGGTCAGCTTCCGGGAGGGCGTACCCGTCTCGCCGCCCATCATGGTGGGCTGGAACCGCTTTCCCGTACGCGACACCCTCGCCCGCGCGCACGGCTGCCCCGTCGTCGTGGACAACGACGTCAACGTAATGTCCCTCGGGGAGCGGCACAGCGGGGTCGCGAAGACCGTCGACCATCTGCTCTTCGTGAAGATCGGCAGCGGTATCGGCTCCGGCATGCAGCACCACGGCCGTATCTACCGGGGCGCGGAGGGGTGCGCCGGGGACATCGGGCACGTTCAGGTGGAGGCCGAGGCAGCCGGGCCCGTCTGCTCCTGCGGGAACACCGGCTGTCTGGAGGCGTACTTCGGCGGGGTGGCCCTGGCCAGGGACGCCACGGAGGCCGCGAAGTCCGGCCAGTCGCCGGCACTCGCCGAACGGCTCGCCGAGCGGGGGGTGTTGACCGCCCTGGATGTCGCGGAGTGCGCGTCCGGCGGCGACAACACGAGCGTCAACCTCGTCCGGGCCGGCGGCCACCGGGTCGGGCAGGTCCTCGCCACCCTGGTCAGCTTCATGAACCCTTCGATGATCGTGATCGGCGGCGGTCTGACCGGGCTCGGCTATCCGCTGCTCGCCGAGATCCGCAGCGTCGTGTACAAACGCTCGCTTCCCCTCGCCACGGGCAATCTGCCGATCGTCATGTCCGAACTCGGGCCCCGCGCGGGGGTCGTGGGCGCGGCGTTCCTCGCGAGCGAACTCGCGTACAGCGAGGAGTCCTGACATGGATCAGCCCGTCCGGCGATTGGATGCTCCTCAGCGCTACCAGGTCAGCCTCCTGGTTACGGCGTAGGCGTCCGCAGCTGTCCGCATCGAGGCCGGAAACAATCGACCAATAACTTGGTGGGCGGCCCCCAGGTGAGGCCGCCCACCAGGCCGCGCGGTGCGGGATAAGCCCGATAGGCTCACCAGCGCCTGCGGTTAGGGTCCGTACATGCACCCGGTCAACATCACAGGCCCCCGGCTTCAACTCCGAGAACTCCACAGCCGCGACGTGGACGCTCTCCACGCCATCCAGGGCGACGCCGATGTCACGCGGCACATGAAGCTCGAACCACGCACTCGTGAAGAGGTCGAGCATGCCATCTCCTGCTCGATCACCTCCGCGGGCGCGGAACCCCGCAACATCTATATGCTCGCCGTGGTTTGCTCGGAGGAACGGCAACTGATCGGCTACGCCGACCTGGACTTGGACCCGTTCGCCGAGAAGGCCGCCACAATCGGCTTCATGCTCCGCCCCGACATCTGGGGCAGAGGGCTGGGTACCGAGGTGGTACACCTGCTGTGCGCCCTCGGCTTCCACCACCTCGGCCTGCACCGCATTTGGGCCACTCGGTCCCCACTCAACGCCGCCTCCGGAAAGACGCTGTTGAAGGCCGGGATGACCGAGGACGGACGGATTCGGGACCATGTCTTCGTCGACGGAGCCTGGCGAGACTCCATCACTTACTCAGTCCTGAACCATGAGTGGCAGGCGCCCGAGGGAATCTGCGTCTCCACGTGCAGCTGATCACGGCCACAGCAGCCGGTTCATCTGCCGGTCGGTGAGGAGGTCTCGGCGGGGGCCCGAGGGTGAAGTGGGTAAGGGGCGGCCCTGCACAGGGCGGGACGGGCCGCCGAGCTCGGGGTGGTCCCAGGCACGTTCAAGGGCGTCGGTGACGCGGTGGGCGTATGCAGTGTCGTTTCGGCGGTGAAGTCGCTGCACCATATGGGTGAGTTCGTGGCTCCAGGGCTGTCGCAGACGTATGCGGACTGCGTAAATCCGGGGTTGTGATCAAGAACCTCGTGTGGCGCGGCCTGCCCGCGCTCGTCCTCGCAGCCCTGCCCGTCCTGGCCTCCGTTCCTGCCGCTGACGCCGTGGAGAGCAGCCGTACCGTCCAGCGCTCGCAGCCCCGAAAGGCCCTGCGGAGCGACTCCCATTTCTACGCACCCGCCACCCTCGGCAAGAACCAGGCGTGGACCTCCGGCAGCGGCCGTACTGTCCTGCGTGTTCAGAGCGACGGCAACGTCGTCGTCTACAAGGACAACCGTCCCGCCTGGCAGGCCCCGAACGTCTACCCCAACGCCGACCACCTCGTCATGCAGGCGGACGGCAACTTCGTCATCTACAACAGGGCCGGCCAGGCCATCTGGGCCGCCGGAACCTGGCACAAGGGTCGCTACCTCGCCGTCCAGGACGACGGCAACGTCGTCGTCTACAACAACGCCAACCGGCCCGTTTGGGCCACCAACACCGGCGACTGAGCGACATTCCCGTATACGGGCAAGGGCCCGGACACGCCGACGCGCGCAGGTGAATGATCGAAGCTCGAGCGGGGAGAAGACAGAAAATGAGTACGCGTAGAAAATTCCTCGGCTCAGCTACCGCATTCGGTGCCATGGCGTTTCTCGGCGGCACTCAGGCCGCATCTGCGGACGAGGGCAATCCGGGACCGGACGCGGCAGCCCTGGAACTCCGGGCCCGCAACGCGATCTTCGCGGTCGATACCGACACGCAGAAGAATTACGACGCGCTCCGGGCCGAGTTGATCAAGCAACTCGGCCCGGTCATCGTCGTTCAGAATGACGACCGGGGTGGCCTGTACACCCTCATCCACAACGGAGAGCAGGAGTCGTTGCACCCTGTCTCCGAAATCTTCGGGCTGGCCAAGTCGATCGCCCACGCTCCGCTGGGCATCTACTCGATCATCGCGCCGTACCTGAGCCGCCAGATCCCGAACCTCCCCAACTCCGCCTATCTCGACCAGCACGACGTGGACATGGTGGCGTTCAAGGGGTCCGGAACGAACGACTGGGTCAGCCCACTTCAGGCTTTCGGCACCACCTTGACCACCGCCCGACAGCAGCTCCACAACGCGAACATGCCGCAGGAGCTGAAAGCGTCGAGCACTCAGATCCTCAACGCCGCGCTCAGGTTCATCAACGAGTCCGGGCAGCGCGGTTCCTTTGACATGAAGTCGTTCGAGAACGTCACGGGCGGCTTGAACAACGCTATCGGTACCAACGTGAGGTATGCGACCCAGGCGCAGATCGACGGCGTGGAAGATCTCATGAAGCGGTGGCGGGACAGGGTCGGCAAGGAGGACTGGCCCGGCCTGTACATCGTCGTTCTGTCGATCTGGACGACGTCCGCCCCGAACCAGAACTCGTTGATCGTCAAGCAGTTCATGGACCCCGCGAAGGCGGACTCGCACCTGATCGACCTGCCGACGGCCCAACTGCCCGGCGACCCGGTCTTCGTCGCCCTCGACAACTTGGCCCGGATCGTGCAGGACAACGTCGCAGCGGAGATGGTGTTCCCCGTTGACCGGAAACTGGCGGACGCGTTGAAGGGGCCCGAGGATCTGCTCGCGCAGGAGATCCTGCACCAGCTCGCCTGCCCCTACCAGAGCAAGACCGCAGCGAAGAAGGCCGCGGGCGCGGCCTCGTAAACCCGGCCCGACCACGCGAGCGCCTGGTGCCGGATGAGTTGCGGGAGCTGTTCGAGCGGGTGGTTCCGCCCGCTCCGACACGGCCGCAAGGTGGTGGCCGGCGGCGTAATGGCGACCTGGAACTGCTGGCGGCGATCACCTTCGTGGCCACCTCGGGCGCCCGCTCGACATCGCCGGGGAGGAAGCCGTCCGGATCATCGCATCCCTGCCGGTGCCGGGAGCCGTGCCGCCACGCGGAAGCCGCCTTCGGGGCGGGGCCCGGCAGTGAACTGGGTCATCGCCATGGCCGTCGTGCACCGCCGCGACGGGTGAGCGACGGCGCCAATGGCTGTTCCGTTGTTCCTACCGACGCCACTTCCATCGGATGCGAAGAGGCGGCACCGTCCTGGAGGCGGCCCAGGACCGTATGGCAGCGGTCCCGCCAAGCTCCGGCTCGGGGAGTCCGCGCCAGGGTGCCTGGGCTGGGCCGCCGCGGGGCTCGGGTCCTGTGTCGGGCAGAAAAGTCGAGATGCACCGCCGTCAGGAGCCGGCAGCTGAGACATGGCGAACCAACTCGGCGGCCAGGCGACGCATGACCGCGCGGTTGGCGCGCTGCATCGTGGCCCGGACGACGGGTGCGAGCAGGCGGTCGGCGAGAGGGGCGCGCACCCAGGCGTACGTGAACGAGACGCGGCTCCCACCGCTTCGCAGCGGTTCGATGGTGTAGACGCCGTGGGCCAGGCGCCCGCCGGCCGCACTGACATTGCGTTCGACGATGCGCCGCGGTGCGTCGGCCTCGACGACCTCGATGGTGACGTCGGTCTTCGTGCCGCCCAGTGCGGCGGTGACCGTGGCGCACGACCCGACGCCGCGGCCGGGGCCGCTGTAGCGCCAGTCGGTCAGGTAGTGGTCGGTGAATCGCTCGTGGTGAGCCATGACATCGAGGAAGTCGTAGACCTGCTCCGGCGCCTGTGGCACGTCAATCGACACGGTGACAGACTTCATGTACCACACGGTACATGCGCCATGTACCAATGAGTACACTCGCGATGTGGTGAATACGGACGACGTGCATCCAGAGAGCGCCGCGCACGGCACGGACGGGGGCCGGCGCGCCCAACTGGTGGACGCGGCCGTCGACCACGTCGCAGCACACGGCATTGCGGACCTGAGCTTGCGCCGCCTGGGCGCCGCGATCGGCGTCAGTCACCGCATGCTGATCCATTACTTCGGCTCCAAGGAACAGCTGCTCGTCGAGATCGTCAGGACGTCGGAGCGGCGCCAGCGTGATCTGCTGTCCCGACTCCGGCTGGAGCCCGGTCTCTCGCCGGCCAATGTCGCGCGGCGACTGTGGCAGCAGTTGACGGACCCTGGGCTGGCCGGTCAGGAGCGGCTCTTCTTCGAGATCTACGGGCACGCGCTGCGGGGCCGCCTCGAGGCCGCTCTTGTCCTCGAAGGGCTCGTGACGGACTGGCTGGAGCCGCTCATGGCCGCCGAGATGGCCGCAGGGGCGGATCCTGCCGCGGCCCGGAACCGCGCCAGGCTGGGGCTTGCCACCGTCCGCGGTCTGTTGCTTGACCTACTCGCCACCGGTGACCGCGCCGGCGTCGATGCGGCGATGGAGGAGTTTCTCCGGCTGTATTACGGCTCGGAGTGACGGAGTCGCCGATCAGGCCGAGCCGCTGGGTCATACGACGTACCACCGTTCGAACAACGGTAGCCGAGATGGACGTGCGCGGCTTCACAGGCTTCCTGAGGCAGATTTGAGCGTCTGGAGAACCCGACAGCTGGCCGGAGAGCTCCAAGACCGTCATCACGATCGCCCACCGAACTGCCAGTTGTGCACCTCAATGTCGGCGTACCGGTCCGGGGTCAGGATGGCGCGTGCCGTGTCCGGGTCCGGCGCCCGGACCAACGCCGCCGTGCCCAGCCAGGTGGCGCCATTGTCGGACAGCAGCGGCCCGTAGGCGATCAGCTCCTCCCGATCGGGCGGCACCGCGAGGTCGGCGGCCTGCCCCGCGCCGAGGCCGAGCACCAGGTACCGGTTGCCACCGGTCCGGCCGCCGGGGAAGTCCCACATGGTGCGCCCCAGCGTGTTGCGCCACCGTCGCAGCAGCACGTCCCGGTAGACGCCGGCCTGGTAGTTCGGCTCGTCGAAGGCGAACGCGCGGGCAGCGGTGGGATCGGGCAGTTCGACGATGTGCACGCTTCCGGTGGGTGTGTCGTCGTCGGCGAGGGTCGGGCCCCGGGCGATCATCTCCTTCGCGTACTGGTCCATATAGGCCCAATGCTCTGCCAGCAGCTCGTCGCGCAGCGGCAGGGAGTCGGACCGGTCGCGGTGGTAACAGAGGAACTCCATGCCCAAGGATCTCGTCACGGAGGTAACCAGGTCGAGCGGGTTTCACTGCGATGGCTGCTCGGCGGCCTGTTCCAGCAGGGCCCGTGCGGAGTCTGCGTCGCGCGTGGCGGTCTTGGGCTGGGCGGTTGCTGCTGGTCAGCGATGCGGGGTCCACCTGAGTGGCGGGTGATTGCAAGAGCGGCAGCGTCGACCTGGAGGCGGCCGTCAGGATTGTGGATGGCCGCCGCGTCGCCGATCAGTTCTTCTCCGCCGAGGTTCTGCCAGCCGTACCAGCCGTTGTTGAGTGCGGTCATCCAGATGCTGCTCTGCTCATTCCCGTAGTTGACAAACACCTTGAGTCGCCCCCTGTGGCAACCGTGCCCGTCGGGCGGACGCCAGCGCGGCGGCCCGCAGCTGAGAGGCCTTCGGGCGGGACTCAGCTCATGGCCTCTCGGTGATACGGGCCATGAGCCGGGCCCGCCAGGCCCAGACCATGAGGCGGCTGTCCGTCAGAACACGACCCTGGCCCGGCGGACGGCCGCGAGGGCCTCCTGGGCACCGGAGGCGAGCTCCAGGGCGACCTCGCCGTCGCGGCCGGACAGTGCACGCATGTACGCCACGGCGTCGGCGCCGACAACCCCCGCCGGTTCGCCCGAGCCCAGCAGCCAAGTACCGCCCGCGGGGCCGCTGAGCTTCAGGAGGACCGGTGCGTCGGACCAGGCCAGCGCCAGGTCGCGGACCGCCTGCTCGACGATGTGCCGGTCGTGCTCCCCGAGTGCGACCGGCTGTTCCGTGGCCCGTGCCAGGTCGATGCGGTGCATCCACAGGTCGCGTACGTAGATCACATCGAGCAGGTAGGCGATGGACATCCGGGGTTCCCCGGGGATCCCGCTGTCCACCGTGACCCGCCGCATCGGACCGGGCCTCCGCCTGCGGGCGCGTACGGCGCGGGGCCACAGCAGTGCGAACTGCTCCACCAGCGCCGGACCGGCCTCAAAGGCATGGTCGTCGATCTGCACGGCCATGTGGGCGTCGAGCGTGATCTTGTCGGGGTAGCGGCGCGGCCCCACGAGCTGGCGGCGCAGCATCGTACGGAGACGGATGTTGTCCTCGCACTGGCCGACGAGGTGGGAGACGAGGGTGCGCACGTCCCACTCACCGCAGTCGGTGGGGAGCGACCAGTCGCCGTTGCCCAGGCCCTTGAGCAGGGCGAACGTTGCCCGGCCCTCGGCCTCGGCGATCTCAGCAGACCGGTCGCGGCCGGTCTGCGGCAGGTGTGCGGCTGCCACGAAGGATGTAGTCATCGGCCTCGCCCTCCTCGGGGGCATAGAAGCGGAAGAACATGTCCAGTGCCGTCTGTGCGAGCCGGGTGAAACGGCCCTCCCCGGCCGATGGAGACGGTTCGTTGGAGAGCTGCTGGCTGATCACACCGGACGTCAGCACCGTGTAGAGGGCAACGCCTTCCTCGCTTGCGGCCGCAGGCGCCAACTGCCCGGCGTCCACGGCTGCTTGAAGTGCCGCGCGCAGGGCCTCCAACTGTCGCACGGCGGGCTCGAATGCCCGGGGCGAGGGTTCAAAACCTGGCACTGGCCGCCAGTAGAGGAGCTGCGCGAGCACCGGGTTGGCCATCACCCAGGTGACGGTGGCCTCCTGGCCCGCGGTGATGGCACTCCGCGGATCCTCGGAGAGCCTGACGAGGTACGGATCCAGCACCTCGACCGCCTGCCGCATCCCGCGTTCGAACAGCGCGTCGTAGACGGCCATCTTCGACGGGAAGTACTGGTACAGGGACGGCGGACGCATGCCCACCCGCCGCGCGACCTCCGCGAGGCTGAGGGCCGCCACGCCTTCCTCGGCCATGACCTCGACCGCAACGTCGAGGATCTCCTGCACGGTCTCATTGCGACGGCGGAGTCTGCGATCCTCCCTCATACCATGAAGAAAGCCTCATACCAGTAGGGAAGTCAACACCCTGTCGGGTAACGAACGTTGGAGACTTCGTCGGCCCTCCTCCAGCGAAACCGTGTGCCCAGCCCGGCAGGCGCTCGGTCCGCTACCTCGGGCTGTTCCTGGGGGACCCGCTGGACGTGCCGTGGCCGTGAGTACCTGGCTGAACACCTGGGCGTGGAAGTCGCCTCGCGCGTGAAGCGGTACACCGAGCGGCAGAAGACGGCGTACGAGTATGCGTGGGAGATCCGGGACGCCTACGGCTACCAAGGACGAAGACGTCGCCCGGCTCTCCCCACTCAAGGACCGCCACATCAACTTTTATCTGGACGAATTTCCGTGTGCGGGACCGGCTCGACTTCACCTGCACCCTGATCGAGACCAGATCCGACGCCTGCCGCCTCCAGGCCACCGAGGCCGAGCACCGGGACCGCGAGCCGGGAGACCAGGCCGCTCTCCCCGGTGTATTTCGGTCGTGACGTCCAGCGGTCGCAGACCTGACCGATCCACGACGTCACGCTGATCCTCGAGGCGGACAGTCAGGTCGGGCCAGTGCTCGGACCACCGCGCCAGGTCACCCGAGGTCAACGACCACCCCGAACGCAGGGTTTCGTCTGGCAGGAAGCGGACGCAGGTCCCCGTGGTCCCGTCGGCCTCGACCGGCTCCAGATCGGTCACCGGGACGCCGTGCTCATAGCGCTGGCTCCAGGATCCGTTGAGACGGCGGTTGGTATGAATCAGCCACTCGCTAAGCGCTGCGACGACGGACATGCCGCGACGCGGATGTCCGTCCGGAAGCCATTCCGCCTCCGGGAGTTCGAAGAACCGCAGGTCCTTCGTGGCCATGACCGGCTTCTTCACCACCCGGCCATGCTCGTCGACCCGAGTGTCGGTGCCCCGTCCGTCATCCTTCACCGACATGGAGCCGTCTATATGCAGCGTGACCACACACCCTCCGCCGCCCCGGCTCGCTGCCTCATCAGCGGCATAAGCAAGGACCTCAAGAACAAGGTGTCCCGACCCGTCCGGAGCGAACTGTGTTGGTTCCTGGCGGATCTGACCGAGATGGTCCGCGTCCACGATGCCAGCCCAATCGTGCGTGGTGTTGACCCAAGAGGCCCTTGATCCATCCATCCGACAAGTATCCGTCTGGGCTCTCGTTCAGGCTGCCGAAATCAACCGCTCAGCAGCGATCGTCAGAGCCGGACTCGGCGCCCTTCAGTGGCCAAGTTCGAGTTCGGTCTTGAACAAGTTGGTCTTGAGCCAGTTCAGGGTGTCCTTGCCGATCCTGCTGGCGAGAAGTTCCTCCGCAGCCGGGCCCGCGATCCGCCCGCCGGCGGCGATGACCTTCTCGTACTGCTCCTTCAGGACGGGATCGCTGATGTGGGAGTACGTGGCCGACATCTGCGCGTTTCGGTGCCCGAGGACTGCCATGATGGTCTGGATCTGGGCTCCGCCCTCGGCGAGCTGACACGAAGCACGGCGTCGGGACCTCCGTGCTCTCTCAGCTGGCGTGAAGGATCCGAAAGCGATCGGGTTCCGCCGGATCTCGATCAACGACTTGGACCGGCGTCCAAGCCCATTGCCACACGCTGATGCCCGGCGTGCGGGAGAACCGGATTTTCCCGCGGGTGCCTTCGACGACAACACGCGGCCAGGACTCGGCGATGCGCGCCCGGTCCGCGCCGTGACAACGCAGCACATCGGCGAGGACGGCGACCGTGTCGTAGCCCTCGAAGGCGACGAAGGAGGGCGCTTCGGCCAACCGCTCCCGGAGGGCCGCCTCGACCCGCGCACCGAGCGGGCTGGGGCTCTCGGGCAGGTAGCGCAAGAACGGGATCGCGGCGCCGTCGCCGCCCAACAACGCCGCCCATTCGGCGAACTCTGGCTGCCCGGCCGGAGCACCAATCATGATCTCGGCGAGGCGCTGGTCACGGCGGACGGACTTGACGATCGACACTGCCGGCTCCGGGTGGCCGGCCAGAAGAAGGAGGGCCGTCGCGCGATTGTCGACGAGCTCGTCGCACACGCCCGCGGGGGAGAGCGTGCGCATGTCGAGTTCGATGACGGTGCCGCCGCGTGGAGCGAGGTGGTCCCGCAGAATACGGGCCCCGGATGCCCAGTAGACACTCGAATCGGCTGCCACGGCGATTCGGCTGTGGCCCGCGCCGAGGAGGAAGTCCGCGTAGATCTGCCAGCCGTGGGACTGCGCCGGGGCGAGGCGCGCGACCCATTCCGTCGGCTGTTCGGTGAGCCCGTCGAGAACCGCCGACGAGCAGAGGAACGGCAGGCCGAGGGCGTCGGCCCTGGCGGCCGCGGCGCGAGCGACGACGCTGTGATACTCCCCCGCCACGGCAGCCACGCCCAGGTGAGCCAATTCGTCCACGGCCGCGGCGGCCGTCTGTGGATCTGCCGCAGTGTCCCGGACCACCAGCTCGAGTGGCCTTCCGATGATCCCGCCGGCGTCATTGACCTCGCGAACGGCCAACTCGAGGCCGGCGAGCAGGTGTCGGCCCGCCTCGACCCAGCCGGGCCGAGTCAGCGGAACGAGAGCGCCGATCCGGACGCACGATCCGTCGGTCCGCTCCGCTCCAGGTGACGACGGTGGCGTATTCATGCGGTGGCCTCTCCCGTGTGACGATTCGGTTGCCGTTGTCCCCGGTCACAGAGTGGCAATGCCCGGTAAGTACGCGTTCATCTCATCTCACCGTGACGGGCGCACCCGCGTGACCATGCCGGACATTGCATCCACCACCATCGCCGACAGGCAACCGATTATTTGTTCTCTGAGCTGCCAGGCTTCAAGAAACCTTGGCAGGCTCAAGCGGTTAGCGCATCACCGCTGTTCAGGAGGTCAGCGTAGAACTCTGCCGGCGTCTGGTAGCCGTGGGTCCTGCGCAGGCGGTGGTTGAGTTCGTGGGCGATGGCGTCCAGGTCGACCTGGCTGAACGTCCGGAGGTCTGCGCCCTTGGGGAGGTACTGCCGTAGCAGCCGGTTGGTATCTCGTTGGTGCCTCGCTGCCACGGGCTGCGTGGTTTACAGAGGCAGATCGGCATGCCGGTGCGGGTGGTGCTGGCCTGGTGCTCGGCCATCTCGCGACCCCGGTCCGGCCTCACAGCTCGCGTTTGCCTCTGCCCCAGGGGCAGGGGCGACGATGGGCCCATGCGAGATCTGATGATCATCGGGGAGTTCGCCGCGCGCACCCGACTGAGCCACAAGGCGCTTCGGCTCTATGCGGACAAGGACTTGTTGAAACCTGCCTATGTCGACCCCCGCACCCGCGTCCGCTACTACCAGTCCGCGCAGTTAGAGAAGGCCCGACTGATCACACTCATGAGGACCATCGGGATGCCGCTCTCCCTCATCGGGCCAGTCCTGTCAGCAGCGGGCGGGCAAGCAGCAGAGCTGGTCGCCGACTACTGGCGGTGCCGTGATCGCGAGCACCATGCCCGCCAACCCCTCGCAGTCCACATCCAGAACACACTGAAGGGAAAGACAGCAGCCATGTATGTGATCGCCGAACGCGAAGTCTGTCAGCAGAAAGTCGTCTTCGTGCAGCAGCATGTGACGGCAGAACGCCTGGAGACTTTCCTCGCTGAGGCCACGGAACAGCTGTTCACGTACCTCCGCAAAGCAGGCGCGGAACTGTCTGGGCCAGTGTTCGCCGTCTATCACGGGCTCGTTGACCAGGACGGCGACGGCCCGGTCGAAGTGTGCGCGCCAACGGATTCCCCGGTCCAGCCCACCGGGCGCATCGGAGTGCGCTTGGAGCCGGCGCACCGGCAGGCGTTCACCGAGCTGCGCAAAGGGCAAAGCGAGTACCCGACAGTGGCGGGGGCCTTCGCTGCATTGGCCTCATGGCTCGACGGACGGGGGCTGCAGCCGACCGCCTCTGCGCGCGAGATCTACTACCCGAACTGGGCCGATGCGGATGCGGACGAGCACGTCATGGACATCGCCGTGCCCTTCCAAGCCCTCACGAACTCCTGAAAGAGCGATGGACGTTCGGAACTGGTTCCAACAAGGATGGCAATTCACCGCGGGTACCTGCCCCGCACGGAAGGGCATACGGCCGCTGCCCTGCACTCCGGCCCGGGCCGCCGTTGACCGGTTCCCGCACCACGCGCACATCGCCCAGACCGAGGGCTCCTCGTTCCGGCGGCTGTGTGCGGGAGTGGTCAGGGAGCGGCCTTGATCTTCTTCATGGTCAGGTGGGATTCGGTCCGCAGGACGCCGGGGAGGCCGGTGAGCTTGCCGGTGAGGAAGGTCTCGTAGGCGGCGTGGTCGGCGACCGCGACACGGAGGAAGTAGTCCGGGCGGCCGAAGAGGCGGCAGAACTCGATGACCTCCTCGTAGGAGGCCACGGTCTCTTCGAACGCCTCGACGGTCTTGCGGTCGGTGGCATACACCTCAACGTCAACGAGGACCTCCAGGCCGCGTCCCACGGCCGCCGGGTCGACGACCGCGCGATAGCCGGAGACGACTCCCGCCTCCTCCAGCCGTTTGACCCGGCGCAGGCACGGCGGCGGAGTGAGGCCCACCCGCTTGGCCAGCTCGACGTTGGTCAGCCGGCCGTCCCGCTCAAGGTGAAACAAAATGTCGCGATCAATGGCATCCAGCTGAACTTCATTGCCCATGAACTCATCTTAGGGTCACTATGAGCAACCATATAAGGTCCATTTCGTCCTAAAATTTCGGCATGGGAATACCTCCTGCCGTTGTCGGCGGTCCCGTCCGGTCCGCTGCTTCCGCCTCCTCTCCCCCGGCGCCGTCCGAGGCCCGGGCCGCGTTCAAGGACTCCGCCTCCGTGGGCCTGGGACTGGTCCCGCTGGGCCTGGCCTTCGGTCTACTCGTCACACAGTCCGGTCTCCACTGGTGGTGGGCCACCGTGTTTACCACCCTGATCTATGCCGGATCGTTCGAGTTCCTCCTGATCGGCCTGGTCATCGCCGTCGCGCCCCTGACGACCGTCGCTCTGACCGCGATCCTGGTGAACATCCGGCACCTCTTCTACGCGCTGTCCTTCCCCCTGCACCGCGTGAAGGGCCGCCTGGCCAGGGGCTACAGCACGTTCGCCCTTACCGATGAGGCGTACGCTCTGACCACGGGCGAGCGGGCCCGCTCCTGGTCGGGCCGGCGGATCCTGCGGCTTCAGCTGTTCATGCACCTGTACTGGGCCGGGGGTGCCACCGCCGGCGCGCTGCTCGGCTCTCTCCTTCCCAACGGTGTCACCGGCTTGGACTTCGCCCTGACCGCGCTGTTCGCCGTTCTCGCGCTCGATGCTCTCCGGGATCGCCGTGGCGACCTGCCGACGCCGGTCCTGGCCTTGCTGGCGGCTCTGGCGGCCCGGCTTGTCCTCCCCGGGCAGATGCTCCTGGCGGCCTTCGTCCTCTTCACCGCCGGGCTTCTGGCCCGCTACGTCTCCACCGGCAGGAAGTCGCACCATGCCTGACGCTCCCTACCTCATCACCGCGGTCACTGTTTCCGCCGCCGTCACATGGGCCCTGCGCGCCGTACCCTTCGCCGCTCTCGCCCCGCTGCGGTCCAGCAAGACCATCGAGTACCTCAGCACCCGCATGCCGGCCGGCGTCATGGTCATCCTTCTCGTCTACTGCCTGCGGGACCTTCCACTGACCGAATCACGCGCGCTTGCCCCCCTGGCAGCCCTGACCGTCACCGTCGGACTGCATATCTGGCGCCGCAACGCCCTGCTGAGCATCCTCGGGGGCACCGCCGTGCACGTCCTCCTCGCCAGCATGGTCTTCGTTCACTGAGCCACGACCATCTGCCTCGACTCGGCTGCGCATCGACCCGCCTGTCGGGGCCACGTCGGCACGCACCGCCGCCGCGGCCGGCAGGCGGCGGTGACGGCCTGGTGGGCGCCGACGGCGTTGTCGAGGTCGGCGTTGTCGGACAGGACGACCTCGGTGATCCAGTCGACGCCCCACGGCGCGTAGGCGCGGATCGCGGCAGCCGGGTCGCCGGTGTCCAGGCGACGGCGTGGGACACGACGGCCGAGTCGACGCGGTCGTGCAGGCCGCTGATCCGTCTCACGCGATGGTGCCGCCCGGCTCGGTGTGTTCCGGCCCGTCCTGTTCCTGATCACTCTTCATGAGGTGATGCGGGGCAGAGGGCGGCCGTGATCAGTGCGAAGGCCGCGGGTGAGGCGTCTGCGCCCCAGTCGGTCCAGGACAGGGTGATCACACCCGGCAGCCACTGCTGCACGGTGTCGGACAACCGCAGCCGGCCCTCGCCCACCAGCTGAAGCACCACAGTGGCGGTGAACGTTTGGGTGACGCTTCCCGCACAGAAGCGTCCATTGACGGGCGTGGGCCGGCGACTGTTCATCGTGGCTGTGCCGCTGGTGCCACGCCATACCGCGCTGCCCTGCCGGACCTCGGCTACCGCGCAGACCGCGCCGGTCGCCACCACCCGGTCCAGCGCCGCCTGCAGCTCCACACGGTCCGGTGCCGCACCGGCCGGCGCCGCGACCACGCTCCCTGCCGTGGGAACCAGCGTGCCCACCACCAGGGCAGCCACTGTCCCGAGTTTTAACTGATCGTTTCAGAATGAAGTTCGGAGTCTTCTCAAGCAGACGATGCTGCGGGCGAGTTGGAGTAGGCCGAGGTGGAGGGCGGCTCGTATCTCGTAGCGGATCCGGAGCCGCTTGAACTGGTGGAGCCATGCGAAGGTCCGCTCGACGACCCAGCGGGTCTTTCCCAGGCCGGAGCCGTGGGCTGTGCCCTTGTGGGCGATCCTCGGTGTGACGCCGCGGGCCCGGAGAAGGCGGCGGTACTTGTCGTAGTCGTAGCCGCGGTCGGCGAACAGCCGACCCGGCCGGTGCCTCGGCCGCCCGCGCGTCCCGCGGATTCGGGGTATCGCGTCCAGCAGTGGCATCAACTGGGTGACGTCGTGACGATTTCCGCTGGTCAGCGAGACGGACAAGGGGGTGCCGTGCCGGTCGACGATCAGGTGGTGTTTGCTGCCCGGACGCGCGCGGTCGACCGGCGAAGGTCCGGTGTGAGCCCCCCTTTGAGGGCACGGACATGAGAGCCGTCGACTGACGCGTCGTCCATGTCCAGCAGGCCCGCGGCCCGCAGCTCGGCCAGCAGTACCTCGTGCAGTTGCGGCCGGACACCGGCCTCGGTCCAGTCCCGCAGTCGGCGCCAGGCCGTCACACCGCTGCAGCCGAACTGTTCAGCCGGAACGTCCCGCCAGCTCACGCTCTTGCACAGCACGTAAACGATGCCCCGCAACGGCCTGGCACCCGTTTCGCGGCGTCCCGGCCAGTCGCGGAGGCGGGACCCCTGCAGCCGCGTGGACACTCTGCGCGTCCAGCACCACCAGGGTCGGGGCCTCTAATCGGCGGGCTTTCTCGCGGACCTGGCAGCTGCGGACCAGCAGATTGCGCTCGCACCCACACCATCAAGCGACGACACCACCTCTCAAAGACTCACGCACCGACCTCTGCGAAGCGCCTCGCATAACATGCCGGTTTCGAGAGGACCTTCGCACATGGCGACCTGTAAAAACGTGATCGCACCCGGGTTGTGATCTTCAGGGCTCTACGGCGCCGAAGCTTCACCGCTGTCTGACGTGCCGTGGGCCGACCGGGCCCGCCGGGTCTTGATGTCGCGGAAGGAGTACGTCGCGACGGTCAGGACAGTCACCAGGTAGTAGAGCGGCATGCTGTCGGAGTAAAAGACGCCGCGCTCGCGCAACCGAGCGTTCACCAGGAGGCCGACGGCGGTGAGGATCGCTGCCGCGTACCCTGCCTCGGGAACGCGACGTGAGCGCCGCCGTCAACACCAGGGTGACCACTAGGACGAGCAGATCGGTCTCCCGCTGCCGAGGCACCACGATCCGCACTCCCCTGGACTTGTCTCAACCACACCTGAACGGCGCAGGCCGTAGAGAGCCCGGTACTCGAAGACAGGTACGCAGGGTGCGGCGAGCGGCACGGACAACCCGGCCCGTGGCACCACCGGCACCGCGCTCCGTGCCGACTCGACAGACACCCGCCGGGACCCGGATCACACGGCTTCAGCCGTCCGAGCCCGCCCACCACGACGCACGGGACAGCAGCGAACACTAAGATGGCAAAGCCGATGTACGGGGCACCGGGTACCCGCCGCGCACCCGTACCACCGCCCCGAACGGGCACTCGCCCACAGGCGCCCCCACGCCGGAAACCCCGGCCCGATTCCGACGGGCCGGGGTTTCCTTATGCCGCAAGCGGCTCTGTCAGTACTCGCCCTCGTCGCCCCGGTCGCCCCGGTCGCCCCGCTCGTCCTCGTCGAACCGGTCGAAGTGGTCGCGGACCACGCGGAAGCTGCCGACGACGCCGTTGCGGACCTTCACGCCGCCGCGGATGTGCTTACGGGTGAAGACATTGTTGCTGGTGCTCCAGGGACCGACCGTCGCGACCGGGGAACCGTTGTCGCAGGTCGCACCCTGGAAGAACTCAACGGTCCGGCGGCTGTCGTTAC
>NZ_JBEZKL010000105.1:0-25722 GCF_040704695.1 Streptomyces sp. NPDC048411 | reverse complement strand
TCCTTCGTACTCACCCTCTCGGGCTTTCCTCCGGGCTTTCCCTTCGGTCTTGCGTTTCCGACTCTATCAGACTCTTTCGTGTCCGATTCCCGGTCAGCGGGTTTCGTCTTCCCGGCCGTTGGGCCGTTCCGACGTCCCAAACTTTAGCGGATTTTCCCGGCCATTCATAATCGAACCTTCGAAATGAATTCCGGCATGCCGAAATCATCCCGGACGGGACATCGCACAGAGTTTGGTTGCCGCATTCGCGGCGGGATCGGCTGCCACAGAACCGTTCCGGCACCGTGACAACTCGGAGAACCCTACGGATCGGCAGGAGGCGTGTCAACCCCGCCAGGTCAAGCCGATTTCCCCGCTCGCACCGCGTGGGTCAGTCCAGGTCCGTGAGGCGGCCGCCGGCGTCCGGTTGGGTGTGCTCGACCCTGCGCAGGAGGCGGATCAGCATCTCGCCGAGGGCTCCGCGCTCCTCGCCCGAGAGGTCCTGGAGCAGGTCCCCCTCGAAGGCGGATGCCATGCGCATCGCCTCCAGCCACTTCGCACGCCCCTCGTCGGTCAGTTCGACGATGACGCGTACGCGGTTGCTCTCGTCCCTGTCCCGCGTGACCAGACCCTCGTTCGCCATGCGGTCGATGCGGTGGGTCATCGCCGCCGGGGTGAGACCGAGGCGCTTGGCCAGCTCTCCCGGGCCCAGCCGGTAGGGGGAGCCCGCCACGACGAGGGTCTTGAGGACCTCCCACTCGGCGTTGCTGATGCCGAGGTCGGCCAGCTGGCGTCCATACCCGACGTTCATCCGGCGGTTCAGTCGGCCGAGGGCCGAGACGACCTGCTCGACCTGGGGATCCAGGTCGCGGAACTCGCGCTGATAGGCGGCGATCTGTTCGTCGAGGCTCGGCTCCTGGAGGCCGGAGGGCTCGGTGGTGTCAGACATGGCGGGCAGTATGGCACGCCTTCCATTGGCGTCGAAGTCCTTCGTTCTGTACTGTTGAGGTTCTAACTTTACTGTTGAAGTCTTTGGACGTGAGTCCTTCGAGGTTGAGGTAGGTGAGTGTGACCAGGGAACTGGGCGCAGCGCTGCGGCGGATCCAGCTCGGGAGCGCGCTGAGCGCGTTCGGTGTGGGGTTCACCGTTCCGTATCTGTACGTCTATGTGGCACAGGTGCGGGATCTGGGCGCCGGTACGGCGGGAGTCGTGCTGGCCGTCTTCGCCATGGCAGCGCTGGCAGTCCTGCCGTTCACCGGGCGGGCCATCGACCGGCGCGGTCCGATCCCGGTACTGATCGTCGCCGCCGTGGTGGCGTCCGTGGGCGCCGCGGCCCTCGGACTTTCGTCGAACGTATCGACCGCCGTGCTGTCGGCAGCCGTCCTCGGCGCGGGCACGGCCGTCATGGCGCCGGCGCTCGCCACGATGCTCGTCCAGTGCTCCGGCGCCGCCACCCGTACGCGCGCCTTCGCGATGCAGTTCTTCCTGCAGAACCTGGGGCTCGGCATCGGTGGTCTGGTCGGCGGGCAGATCGTCGACACGAGCCGGCCGGAGACCTTCACGCTGCTGTTCCTGATCGAGGCGGCGATGTTCATCGTGCTCGGCGTCGTCGCGGTGACGGTGCGGATGCCTCGTTCCCCCGCGCTCACGGACGCCAGGCCCACCGGCGGGTCCGCGGCGAAGGGCGGGTTGCGGATGCTGCTCTCGCACCGGGCGATGGTGCAGCTGTGTGTGCTGGGCTTCGTGCTGTTCTTCGCCTGCTACGGACAGTTCGAGTCCGGTCTTGCGGCGTACGGCACCGAGGCTGCCGGGATCGAGCCGTCGACGCTGGGCATCGCGCTGGCCGCCAACACCGCGGTCATCGTCGCGGCGCAATTCGTCGTGCTGCGGCTGGTGGAGCGTCGCAAGCGCAGCCGGGTCATCGCCGCGGTCGGGCTGATCTGGGCGCTCGCCTGGATCGTGGCGGGGTACGCGGGGCTCGGGCACGGCAGCCAGACCATGGCGACGGCCGCGTTCATCTCCACGTACGCCCTGTTCGGACTCGGTGAGTCGATGCTGTCGCCGACGGTCGCGCCGCTGGTCGCCGATCTGGCGCCGGAGTCGATGGTCGGTCAGTACAACTCGGCCTTCGCCCTGGTCAAGCAGCTCGCGCTGGCGGTCGGTCCGGCCGTGGGCGGGCCGATGGGGGCCTCGCTGCACGGGCCGTACATCGTGACGTTCGTGCTGTTCTCGCTGGGCATCACAGTGCTCGCACTGCGGCTGGGGCGTCAGCTCACCCCCGTACAGGATCAGCCTTCGCTCGCGGTGGTGCCGTCGCGGGTGGTGGCCGCGTCGGTGCCGGACGCCGAAGCGACAGCCGAGCCGGCGACCGCCCCCGTTGCGGCCCCTGCGGTTTCAGCCGCGGCTTCTGCTGCCGCTCACTGAGGCAGCGCGAACTCGCACCAGACCGCTTTGCCGCCGCCGGGTGTGCGGCGGCTGCCCCAGGACGAGGCGATCGTCGCGACGATGGAGATGCCGCGGCCCGCTTCGTCCACCGGTTCGGCGCGGCGGCGGCGCGGCAGGTGGTCGTCGCCGTCGGTCACCTCGATGATCAGGCGGCGGTCGGTGCGGCGCAGCCCCAGGCGCATCGGCGGGGTGCCGTGCTGGAGGGAGTTCGCCACCAGTTCGCTGGCGGCGAGGACGCCCAGGTCGCACAGCTCCACCGGGAACCGCCACGACGTCAGGACGCCGGTGGCGAAGGCACGGGCGCGCGGGGCCGCTTCGATGCCGCCGAGGAGATCGAGCGAGGCGTTGTGGAACAGTTCCGCGTTCGCCCCGGTGCGGGCCGGGTGCTGGACCACCAGCACCGCCACGTCGTCGTCGTGTTCGGCGGTGACCCCGAGGGAACGGATGAGACGGTCGCAGACCACCTGCGGTGATCCGTTGGCGCCGGAGAGGGCGCGTTCCAGGGCCGCGACCCCCTCGTCGATGTCCTCGCTGCGGCGTTCCACGAGACCGTCCGTGTAGAGGACGGCGGTGGAGCCGGGCGGCAGCGCGATCGTGCCCGACGTGTGGATCCAGCCCCCGGTGCCGAGCGGCGGTCCGGTCGGATCCTCGGCGCGGCGCACCGAACCGTCCTCGTCGCGTACGAGGATCGGGAGATGGCCGGCGGAGGCGTAGACGAGCCGGCCCTCGTTCGGATCGTGAACCGCGTAGGCGCAGGTGGCGATCTGGCTGGCGTCGATCTCGGCGGCGAGACCGTCGAGCAGCTGCAGCACCTCGTGCGGCGGGAGGTCGAGGCGGGCGTAGGCGCGGACGGCGGTGCGGAGCTGGCCCATCACCGCGGCGGCACGCACCCCGCGGCCCATCACGTCCCCGATGACGAGCGCGGTGCGGCCCGCGCCGAGGGTGATGACGTCGTACCAGTCGCCGCCGACCGCCGCGTCCGTGCCGCCCGGCTGGTACGTGGCGGCGATCCGCAGGTCGTCGGGGTGCTCCAGCTCCTGCGGGAGCAGGGAGCGCTGGAGGGTGACGGCTGTCTCGCGGTGGCGGCGCTCGCTGGTGCGGAGACGCTCGGCCGCTTCGGCGTGGTCGGTGACGTCGGCCGCGTGGACGAGAACACCGCCCTCGCTCCCCTTGCCGCTTGTGCGGCCGTCCATCTTGCCGTGGGCGGCGGGCGTGGCGACCGGGGTGCAGGTCACGGTGTACGAGCTGCCGTTGCGGACCTTGCGGGACTTGACCGTACGGGGCGTGCCGCTGCGCAGGACCTGGTCCATGAGGGGCAGCAGGCTGAGCTCGTCGAGCTCCGGCATCGCGTCGGCCGCCGTGGCGCCGATGGGGCGGGGACCGAAGGCTGTGGCGTAGGCGTCGTTGACGTACGCGATGCGGTGGTCGGGGCCGTACACCAGGGCGACCGGGGCGGGCAGCCTGCCGAGGAGCTCGCGGGCGGGGAGATCCTCCAGCGCGGGTCCGGGGGCCGGTTCGGAGACCTCTCCGAAGGCCTTGGGGGTGTTTCCGTCCGGTGCGGCGGACCCTGGCCCGGCCCCGGCGTACTCGCCGCGGGCCGCGGGCACCGAACTGCGGTCGTCCCGGGCGGCGGCGCGACGCTGCGTTCCTGGTAGGCAAACGCTCCAACGCGTGAAGTTCACGGAAATTCTGGCCTCGTGTGTCGGTCTGGTCCGCTCGGGCGGGCCGCTTCCTCTGCCGGTTCTGCTACCGGCTCGCTTCCACCGGGGTCGGGGGCACCGGGGGCCGGACCCCCGGTGAGGTGAGGCGCTGCCGGGCCTCGTCGTACTGGTCACTGCTGGTCACGGTCGGCCGGGTCACTCTGTACAGGTGTGGACCAACCTATGGTCACACGTCCAGTGTGACGGACCGTACTGACAGTCAGCCCTCCTGCTTGGGCGGACCGTCGTCCCCGGTGCGTCTGCCCCCGGCGGCGAGTTCGAATTCGGCGCGCGGGTGTTCCAGCGAGCCGAGGGAGACAATCTCGCGTTTGAAGAGTCCGGCGAGGGTCCATTCGGCAAGGACGCGGGCCTTCCGGTTGAAGGTCGGGACCCTGCTCAGGTGGTACGTACGGTGCATCAGCCAGGCCGGGCGGCCCTTGAGCTTGCGTCCGTAGACATGGGCGACACCCTTGTGGAGGCCGAGCGAGGCGACGGAGCCCGCGTAGCTGTGCCGGTACTCCTTGAGCGGTTCGCCTCTGATCGCCGCGAGGATGTTCTCGGCGAGGACTTTGGCCTGGCGCACCGCGTGCTGGGCGTTGGGCGCGGTCTCCTTGCCCACTTCACCGGCCGTCAGATCGGGAACCGCCGCGGCGTCCCCGGCGGCCCAGGCGTGTTCGGCGCCCTCGACGGCGAGCTGCGCGGTGCAGCGAAGCCTGCCGCGTTCGGTGAGGGGCAGATCGGTGGCGGCGAGGATGGGGGCGGGCTTGACGCCTGCGGTCCACACGAGCGTGCGGGTCGGGAAGCGCGAGCCGTCGCTGAGGACGGCGACCCGGTCCTCGCAGGAGTCCAGCCGGGTGCCGAGGCGTACGTCGATATTGCGGCCGCGCAGCTCCCGTACGGCGTACTTGCCCATCACGTCGCCAACCTCCGGCAGGATCCGGTCGGACGCCTCGACGAGGATCCATTTCAGGTCCCCGGCCTTGATGTTGTGGTAGTAGCGCGAGGTGTAGCGGGCCATGTCCTCGAGTTCGGCGAGCGCCTCCACGCCCGCGTAGCCGCCGCCGACGAAGACGAAGGTGAGGGCGGCGTCGCGGATGGCCGGGTCGCGGGTGGCGGAGGCGATGTCCATCTGCTCGATGACGTGGTTGCGAAGGCCGATGGCCTCCTCGATGGTCTTGAAGCCGATGCCGTGGTCGGCGAGGCCCGGGATCGGGAGGGTGCGCGAGACGGAGCCGGGTGCGATGACGATCTCGTCGTACGGGATCTCCAGGGCGCCGGTGCCGTCCTCGCCGGTGGCGAGCGTGGTGACGGTCGCGGTGCGCTTGGCGTGGTCGATGCGCTGCGCCTCGCCGATGACGATCGTGCACTGCGCCAGCACGCGGCGGAGCGGTACGACGACATGGCGCGGCGAGATCGAGCCTGCGGCCGCCTCGGGCAGGAACGGCTGATACGTCATGTAGGGCTCGGGCGTGACGACGACGATCTCGGCCTCGCCGGACTTGAGTTTCTGCTTCAGCTTCCGCTGGAGACGCAGCGCTGTGTACATCCCGACGTAGCCGCCGCCGATGACGAGGATGCGCACACCCGGCGGCGGGCCGGGGGGTGTCCCCCGGGAATCTGAAGCCATCACCTCCCCATGACGCAACGTGCTCAGGTATTTGTCCACAGCCCCGGCAAACTGTGTGACCGGAGGTTCTGGATGGGCTGCTGGGGACGGCCATCGGGGCAATACGGAAGCTGCGCAGGTCAGACGTTGCAGTGGGGGTGGCGGAGAGGGGCAGAATCAGGAATCAACCGGTCCTTGCTCCGATCGGGGGGCCTACCGTGCGGAACTGCCCTCTTCTGAATTGACCCGGGCTCAACTATGTTCGTATGTCGTCGGGGTGTCGGGCTGGGATGATGATCCACTCCCCGACCGACACGGCGGGAAGTCTCCGGGGGGAGACGTCATAACCGGGGGAAAGCTATGCACATTCAGGATTCGCATTGGCAGACTGCTGCTGTCTCGTCCGACGGAAACGGACACATCGGCACAGTCGGTACGGTGAGCACGGTGGGAGCGACTGTCGGCTCCAGCTCCACCGCCGGTCGCTCGGCGCCGCTGCGCGTGGACGCGCAGCGGAATCTGGAGCATGTACTGCGAGCCGCACGCGAGGTGTTCGGCGAGCTGGGGTACGGGGCTCCGATGGAGGACGTGGCACGCCGCGCCCGGGTCGGGGTCGGCACGGTGTACCGGCGTTTCCCGAGCAAGGACGTGCTGGTGCGCCGGATAGCCGAGGAGGAGACCGCCCGACTGACCGACCAGGCGCGGGCCGCGCTGGGGCAGGAGGACGAGCCGTGGTCGGCGCTCTCGCGCTTCCTGCGGACCTCCGTGGCCTCGGGTGCGGGGCGGCTGCTGCCGCCGCAGGTGCTGCGGGTCGGTGTCGATGCCGACGACTCGACAGTGGTCGGGGGCCCGGGAGTTTCGCAGGATGTGGGCGCGGCCTCGGCTGCGGGCTCCGGTGATGTCCGGGATGTCCTGGATGAGGCGCGGGTTCCTCATCAGCGACAGGGGGCGGTGCAGGCCGACCTCCGGGTCGTCGGCCGGCATCCGGCCGCCGACGACGGGCTCTCGGACGAGGGCGCGGGCACGGCCGAGCTGCTGGAGGTCGTGGGTCGGCTGGTCGACCGTGCGCGGGCGGCGGGTGAGCTGCGGCGTGATGTGACGGTGGCGGACGTGCTGCTGGTCATCGCGACGGCGGCGCCCGTCCTGCCGGATGCGGCTCAGCAGGCTGCCGCTTCGACCCGACTGCTGGACATCCTGCTGGAGGGGCTGCGCTCGCGCCCTGCGTGAGCGGGAATGCATGACGGGTGAGCTCGGGTGTGCGTGAGCCCGGGCTTGCGCGTGGGCTCGGGCTGGCCTGTGGGCTCGGGATTGCGGGCAGCTCGGCGGACCTTCGGTTGGCAGGGCCGTGGCCGGATGGGCCGTGGTTGGGTCCGCCGGGAGAGCCGCCTGGCGGCGCGGGGCCCGGCGGTCGGGCGGCGTCGGGCTTTGGCGCGGGGACACCGGGTCCGTGATGGGGGAGGCCGTGAGGTGTCGGCGTGGTCCTCGTACAGCGGGGGCACGTTCGGCAACTCGGCTGCGCCGGAGGCTCGTTGATTCTTCCCCATGCGAGTGCCCGCTGGTGACCACATTCCGGAAAACGCCCCGGATGAGTGGTTGCCGGGATTGAACGTTCGCCGTGATTGCGCCGTGTGGCACTCTGGCCCGGTGTTCGGGTCCGAAAGCGCATACGGGGGCTTCCGCGATGAGCGGTGACGGGCAGCAGGAAGAACTACCCGACGGCGTCTCGGTCGTGGGTGAGTGCGCGGAGGCCGGTGAGCCGGTCTCCCGGCGGGTCCCGAGCCAGGCCGGCCCCGGGCGGTCGGGCGGTGACACCACCGAGGGCGGAACCGTGCTGCCCGGACCCTGGCCGTCCTCGCCGGCGGGCCGCGATGCCGACGTCGGCGCCGGTTCCCCGGTCGGGGCCGAGGTCGCCGTACCGATGCAGCGGGGCGGCGGAAGCAGTGCCGGATCCGCCGGACTCGCGCTCTCCGACGCCCAGTTGATCCAGCGCATGCGGTCCGGGGACGATCTCGCGTACGGGGAGTTGTTCCGGCGGCACTCGGGCAGTGTGCGGCGCTACGCCCGGAGCTGCTGCCGGGACGCCCACACCGCCGACGACCTGACGGCCGAGGTCTTCGCCCGCACTCTGCAGGCGGTACGGGGTGGCAAGGGACCCGAGGAAGCCGTGCGGGCGTACCTCATGACGGCCGTACGACATGTCGCCGCCGCCTGGACGAAAACGGCGAAACGGGAACAGCTGGTCGATGACTTCGCGGTGTTCGCCGTGCAGGCGTCCCGCTCCTCCGGGGTGCCGCACGCGGACACGCTGGATCTGGGCGCGGACGTCATGGCGATGCACGAGGCCGAGCAGTCGATGGCCATGCGGGCGTTCCGCAGTCTGCCGGAGCGCTGGCAGGCGGTGCTGTGGCACACCACCGTCGAGGAGGAGTCGCCGAGCGAGATCGCGCCGCTGTTCGGGCTGACCGCCAACGCCACGGCGGCGCTGGCCGGCCGGGCCCGTGAGGGGCTCAAGCAGGCGTATTTGCAGGCGCATGTGAGCCAGTCGCTCACCTCGGGCGGCGACTGTGCGCGCTATGCCGACCGGCTCGGCGCCTACGCCCGGGGCGGCCTGCGGATGCGGGCCGAACGCGGGCTCCGCAAGCATCTGGACGAGTGCGCGAAGTGCCGGGTCGCCGCGGGCGAGCTGACGCATGTCAACGCCGGGATTCCGGCGCTGCTCCCGGTCGCGGTCGTCGGCTGGTTCGCCGCCGGATACGCGCTCAAGGCCGCCGGGATCGTGGCGGGCGGTGCGGCGGGGGCGGGTGCCGCCGCGGCGACGGGCGGGAGTTCGTCCGGCGGTGCGGCCGGTGGCGCAGTGGCCTCGGAGGGGCTGGGCGCTCCGGTCAAGGCCGGTATCGCGGCGGCGGTGGCCGTCGCTGCCGCGGCGGGTCTGGTCTGGGCGCTGGTCGGTGACGAGCAGCCGAAGCCGGAGGCCGAGCCGGTGGCCAAACCGCCGGTGGTGGCGCCCGCGGTGCCGTCGCCACCGCCCCCGAGGCCGGTGCCGGAGCCCGAACCTCCGAGCGCGCCCGCACCGCCCGCACCGCCCGCGCTCACGCCGACTCCGCCGCCAAAGGCGAAACCGACACCTACACCTACGCCCACACCCGCACCCACACCCACACCGGAGCCGCCGGCCCCTGCGCCGCCGACGCCCACGCCGACACCGACGCCCACGCCCACACCTCCGCCGCCCGCGCCGCCGACTGTCGTCTACCAGGTCAGCGAATTGCGCTACTCCTTCCTCGGCGGCCACTCGGAGCCGGAGGTGTCGATGGGTGAGAGCAGCTGGGTCTGGCGGCGCTCAGGCCTGTCGATCGGCGGCACGCGATACGCGCACGGGGTGACCGTGCACGGCCGTTCGTCGGTCACCATCCAGCTGAACCGGGCATGCACCCGCTACGAGGCGACGGTCGGGGTCGACGATCTGACGGCGGGGCTCGGCTCGGTGCGCTTCTCCGTGTTCACCGGTGCCGGGGTGCAGCTGTGGCAGTCCCCGTTGATGAACGGCGCCGATCCGGCCATACCCATGGGAATCAGCATCACGGGGCAGCAGCGGATCCGGCTCGTCGTGGAACCGGCGGCCCCGTTCGGCGGGGTGACGCTGGCCGACTGGGCGGAGTCGCGGATCAGCTGCCGCTGATCCGCGGTCCAGGGCTGTTCCCGTCGGAACCGATGCGGCGATCCGAGCCGCTTTCCTCGGCGCCGGGGAGCTCCGCGGTGATGCGGGCCAGGAGTTCGAGGACGTCGTCGACGGTCAGCCGGGTGCCCGCGGCGCGCTCGGACTCGTACAGCTGCCGGCCCAGTTCCTCGCATGCCTGGCGGCCGATCTCCTCCGCTTCCGCCCGTTCCCTCCCGGTCAGGGCGCCGGGGAGCCGCCACGTCCCGGCTGCGGCCAGGACGCGTACACCGGCGGCGGTGAAGCCGACCGCCGGAAGCAGGAGCGCCGCGCTCTGCGCCAGGAACCCGGTGACGGCCTCGGCACACTGGGCGTCCCACGCCATGCGGAGGGCGCCGGTCAGTCCGCTTACGCCGGCGGCCGGGCCTCCACCCCTGGACTCCGGCTCGCGTGCGGCGATCCGGGCGGACAGTCCGTCGATCATCGCCAGGAAGTGCACGGGCGGGCTGCCGCGACCGGCCGTGCGCTGCGCCTCGGTGATCTGCCGGCGGGCCTCCGGGATCTCGCCGCGGTCCAGGGCGATGACGCCGCGCAGGCACTGGACGTAGGCACGGGCGTCGTGCGCCTGGTAGCGCTCCGCCTCCGCCGCGGACTCGTCCAGGCCGCGCTCGGCGGCTGCCGTGTCACCGGTCCGGTAGGCGAGATCGGCGAGGCGGGCCAGCAGGAACGGTGCCTCGGCGTGGGCCCCGACCTCGCGGGCGAGCAGCAGAGCCTCCTCGTAGGCCGCGCGCGCCTCCTCGTACCGTCCGCGCATCATGCCCGCCTCCGCGGCGGCCCCGGCGGACTGGGCGCGCATCCATCGGTCGCCGTTGCTGCGGGCCAGCCCGCGTAGTTCGGCGAGGTCGTCGTCGACTCCGGGCATGCCGCCGCGCATGTCGACGATCATGTGGGTGCGGAACATCAGCGTGACGCCGTACTCCCAGGCGCCTCCATGCAGCCGGGTGTTGGCGAGCGCCGCATCGAACATGTCCCGGGTGTCGTCCGGTTCACGGCTCAGATACGAGGTCATGGGCCAGAGCAGCCCGGGAAAGCGCGCGGAATGCGGGCCCGGCGTGCTGAACGCGTCCCGCACCGTGCGGACAAGCTCCTGGATGCGGTCGTCGTCACGGACGTCGTCGGACGCCCGGCTCTCCACGGCGAGGAAGAACTGCAGCATGCGCAGCTCCATCCGGGGCCAGTAGCGGGGATCGGTGGGGTCGGTGGGGTCGTTGCCGAGTGAGAGGGTCCGTTCGGTCCAGGCGAGGCCCTCGCCGCGGAGATTGCGCAGCCACCAGAACCAGCCCATGCCGAGCACGAGACGTGCCGCTTCCGCTTCGGAGACGTGGGCGACGGTGGTGCGGGTGAGGGCGGCGCGGATGTTGTCGAGGTCCGTCTCCAGGCGCCGGATCCAGGGGAGCTGTTCGCCGGAGCGCAGCCGGGGTTCGGCCTCCTCGACGAGCGCGGTGACGTATGCGGTGTGCGCGCTCTCGGCGGCAGCCAGGGTCTCGGGGGTCTCGGCGGCGCGCTCGGTGGCGTACTCGTGGATGGTCTCCAGGAGGCGGTAGCGCATCTCGCCGGTGGGGGTCGGGGCGGCGACGACGAGGGACTTGTCGACGAGAGCGCCGATGAGGTCGGCGGCGGTGGCCCCGGGGCTCGCGGTGATGACGGCTTCAGCCGCGGTCAGGTCCCAGCCGCCCGCGAAGACGGAGACCTGACGCAGAGCGGTTCGTTCTGCGTCGTCGAGGAGGTCCCAGGACCAGTCGACGACCGCGCGGAGGGTCTGCTGGCGGGGCAGCACGGTGCGGCTGCCGCCCGTCAGCAGGCGGAAACGGTCGTCGAGGCGGTCCGCGATCTGGCGCGGGCCGAGCATCCGGAGCCGGGCCGCGGCGAGTTCGATGGCCAGCGGCAGTCCGTCGAGGCGGCGGCAGATCTCGGCGACGGCGTCCCGTTGGCTGCCGGGGTCGGGGTCGAAGTCGGGGCGTACGGCGCGGGCGCGCTCGGCGAAAAGGCGGTGGGCGCGGTCCGCCGGGAGCGGGCCGACGGGGCGAACCGATTCGCCGGGGACGCCCAGGGGTTCACGGCTGGTGGCGAGGATACGCAGGCGCGGGCAGCGGGTGAGCAGGGTTTCGGCGAGGGCGGCAGCCGCGTCGATGACGTGCTCGCAGTTGTCGAGGATGAGCAGGAAGGGGCGGGAGCCGGGGCGGGTCCGGTGCGCGAGGTGCTCGACGAGGAGCTCGGTCGGGTCGGAGCGCAGGGGCTGGCTGTCGCGGCCGCTGTCCAGGAGGAGGTTCGTCTCGCGGAGGCCGAGAGCGGTGAGTACGGCTCCGGGGACGGCGGCGGGGTCCTCGACGGGGGCGAGCTCGGCGATCCAGGCGTCGGTGTCGGGGACGGGCACGGTGGCGCGAACAGTGTGGGCGGACTCCTCCGCCAGGCGGGTCTTGCCCGAACCACCGGGGCCGGTGAGGGTCACCAGCCGGGAGCCGGTCAGATCGGCCCGGATGGACCGGAGTTCGGGTTCGCGGCCGACGAACGAGGTGAGGCGGGGGCGGAGGTTGCCGCGAAGGGGCGCGGGCTCCGGGGGCTGGGGGTGGTCGGCAGTGGGGGCGCCCACGGCACCCCGAACCGCAGCCGCCGTCGGCTCAGTTGGTGCCAGCAGCTCCTGGTGGAGTGCCCGCAGTTCGCTCCCCGGGTCCGCGCCCAGGCCGTCCGCCAGCGCCCGGCGCGCCTCCTCGTACGCGGTCAGCGCGTCCGCCTGACGGCCCTCCGCGCAAAGGGCCCGGATCAGCTGCGCACGGAAGCGTTCGTCGTACGGATGGGCGGTGGTGAGCTCCGCGAGTTCCGGCACGAGGGCGACGGGGCTGAGGGCTCCCCCGCGCCGCAGGTCGGCCTCGATGCGGCGCTCGAGGGTGGTCAGGCGGTGGGCCTCCGGGCGTCTGCCGTGGTCACGTTCGGGCAGGTCGGCCAGGGCGGGTCCGCGCCAGAGGGCGAGTGCCGTACGGAGCGTCGCGGCGGCCGCCTCGGGGTCCCCGGACTCCAGTTCGGCCGCTCCCCGCTGGGACAACTGCTCGAACACATGCAGGTCGATGTCGTCGGGGGTGGCTGTCAGGCGGTAGCCGCCGGGAGTGCTGGTGACGGCGCCCCGGTCCAGTGCGCGGCGCAGCCGGCCGACCAGCGCCTGGAGTGCTGCGGAGGCGTCGTACGGAGGATCGCCCGCCCATACGTCGTCGACCAGATCGGCGACCGGGACCGGGCGGCCCTTGCGCAGGGCGAGCGCGGCAAGGAGGGCGCGCAGCCGCGCGCCCCCGACGGGCAGCGTGCCGCCGTGCACGTCTCGCGCCTCGGTGACGCCCAGGATCAGGTACCGCACCCGGTCATTGTGGCCTGCGGCACCGACCGCGTGCGCCGGGATTCCGGCGGCCGGGAGCGGCGTCGGGTATCGGGTGGCGGTCAGCGTTGCAGGGTGCGGCGGGCCGGGACCACTCCGCCCGCCACCGCGCGCCGACGGGGCGCGGCCGTGCCCGTCCAGCAGGTGCCGCGGCGGGAGACGAGACGGCGGAGCCAGAGCTCCGTGGCGGCCAGGTCGGCGAGGCCGTCCAGGGGCAGCGGTTCGCCCTCGGAGGCCGCGCGCAGGGCCTTCCGCACGACCCGGGCCTCGATCAGGCCCGCGTCTGCGAGCAGCGGCGCGTCGAAGAGTGCGATCAGGTCGGGGAGCGCGGTGCGCAGACCGGTGCGGCTGACCGCGGTCGACGTCGCCTGGGAGGGGGTGCCCCAGCCCGGCGGCAGTTCGTGGATGCCCGCGCCCGCGAGAACGCGGCGCAGGACGGCGGCCCGGGCGCCCGGCTGGACGCGGAGCGATTCGGGCAGGGCGCGGGCGGCGCGTACCACCTGGTTGTCGAGGAACGGGGCGTGCAGCCGCTGGCTGCGGATCTCGGCGGCCTGTTCCAGGATCCGGTGGTCGGCGGCGTGCCGGGCGAGCGCGGCGCGGGCCCGGGCCTCGCCGGGACGCTGGACCGAAGTGGGGCGGATCGCCGCCTCCTGGAGGCGCACCGACACTTCCGCGAGCGCCTCCCCGGTCAGCCAGCGGGCGGCGGGCCCCGGCCGCGACCAGGTGAGCGCGGCGAGCGAGGCGTCGGCGGGCGTGTCGAGGTCGGGCGTGCGGCGGTTGGCGTCCGGGAGCCGGTCGGCTGCCGTTTCGAGACCCGTCCGGTAGGACGTGCGGGCCAGGCGGCGGGCCGCGCGGTAGACGGTCAGCGGTACGAACAGCGAGTGTGCGGACGGTCCTTCGGCTCTGGCGAGGGCGGCGACCGGGCGCAGCAGGTGACGTCGGCGGCGGTCCATCAGGAGATCGGCGAGGCGGGCCGGGTGGGCGTCGAGGACCTGCCGGGCGCCGTCGCCGACGAAGTGGTCGGCACTGCCCGCGACGAGGCGTCTGCGGTGGCGTTCGGCGACGACGAGGGACCGGGCCGGTTCGTCGGTGAGCGGGCCGCTGCCCAGGTCGGCGTAGGGCAGCGCCTCCTCGCCCGCGGCGACGACGACGTGATGCAGCCGCGGGTTGGCGGCGATGACCGCGGCGCGTTCGAGTTCGTCCTCGTGGTCGCGGGTGGTGAGGTCGTTGAAGGTGACGGCGAGCAGCCGCTCGCCCGCGCCCGTGCCGTGGCCGAGGAGGGTGCCGGGCAGTCCGGGCAGGCCCGCGGCGAGCAGGGCGAGGGTGGCGGAGGCACTGCCTCCGGAAAGGTCGGCGCCGATGCCGGGGACGGGCGCGCCACGGGCGGCGCGGCGTTCGGCGGGCCCCATGCCGGGGACCGGTCCGGGGTCGGGCGGCAGGGTCTCGGGTGCGTGGCGGGGGGCCATGAGCCTGGCGCGTACCGCTTCGAGCAGCGCGTCGCGCACCCCGTCCACTGCGCTCACCGGGTCGAGCTGGGGGGCGGCGACGGCGAGGGAGGCGACCGGCTCGTACCCGGTGATCTCGCGGGAGCCCTCGCGGAGGATGAGCGCGTGCCCCGGCGGAATGCGCTTCACACCCACGTACGGAGTGCCGTCGCGCAGCGCCTCCGGCGTCTCGGGGCAGGCGAGCAGTGCGGCCAGGTGGCCGATGTCCAGCTGCGCCTCGATGAGGTCGGCGAGCGGGAGTGCGGCGGTCGCGTACGCCGTACCGCTCGCCCAGGGCGTGTAGAAGACCGGGCGCGCTCCGGCGAGGTCGCCGACGACGGTGATCCTCCGGCCGATCCGGACGACGGCCGTGTAGCTGCCCGGCCAGGCGGTGAGGTGGCGCAGGGCGCCGCCGCGGGCGGCGAGGAGGCCGCGGCGGAGCTGCTCGTCGGTGGCGCCGCAGCAGCCGAGGACCGCGAGGCGGGCGGTGGGTGCGCCTTCGGCGGTCTCGATCGAGGCGATCCGGATCTCGTCGGGGCGCCAGTCGCCGACCGCCCAGAGCGGATCGGGATCGCCCCAAAGGAGTTGGGAGCCCACAGGGTGCACCGTGCGTCCCTCGTCGGCTGCGCCGACCGCGCCGACCGTGCCGAAGCTCGCGGCGATACTGCTCCACCCCACCAACCAACGCATCGCCGCCTCCACAGGCTGTGGACAAAACGGCGCACCTGGTTCGTACCGGGAGAACTGCGGGAACATGCAGCGCCGTTGCGGGACATGCTGCCACGACAACGGCGCGCAGGAGTGGCTACGGAGGGCGCACGTCGCAAGCGCATGCGCCCCTGGCAAAAGCCGGAGGGCGGGTCGGGGGCGCCCGATCCCCGCGCACTGCGGGACGCCACAACGGATCTACAGGTTCCGCTTGTTGCCTTCCCTGTCGCCCCGGGTCGTACCGGCCGAAATCCGGCCAGCTCCCGAACCGCCCGTCGACCGCGGGCCGGCAGTCCGCCGGTGTCCGCGAATCGCCCGGCCCAGCCACCGCGGACCGACGCCATTCGGCCATTCTCGAAGAGCACGGCGGGCGCCGGAACCGACTCCCCGTGCGCACGATTTCCCGTTCCGTCCCGCTTTGCTACGAGGTCGCCCGACCGGCTCCGCGACAACCCCCTGCCGCTCCCGTACCGGCCCCTCTCACACCGGCCCCGGTCCGCGCCGGCGGCCCGCCGAACGCACAGTCCGGGAGACGTGGTTCGCCTCCCGGACCGGTCCGCCGCCTGCGGGGAATGAGGCGGCAGTGTCCCCCAGCCCACTGAGTCCAGTGCAGTGGGCCGACCCACGCAGCACCCATGCAAGCGCTCCCCCCGCCGGCCGGGCCAGAGCGCACGGCCGGGCGCACGGCCACACGGCAGGAGCACGTGGGGGCTCGCCCGGCGGGGTCCGGGGCGGCGTCCGGGCAAGGGGTCCGGCCGGACGACCGGATCGCCGCGGCGGGACCGCCCCCGTACGCCGATCGTCCGCCCACCGTCCGTACGGACAACAATCCCGCCATGCGGACGTCTGCCCCTTAACGGTAGGGATGCGACGAACTACGCTGGGTTTACTGAGGTTCTCGGCAGGAGGCATATTCCTCGGGGCTCGGCCACATGCGTGTGCGGCCGGAGTGCCGGGGCCCGCCCCTGGGGAGAACACGGTACGAATGCCGCGCGCCTCCTCGGTGACGCGGCTGCCGTCTGTGTGTCGAGGGGTGGCGCATGTCCAGGGAGCAACGCGGGCCGAACGAGAAGCTCGGAACCGTTCTCGCCCTCGCGGGAATCAGCAACGCCGGGCTCGCCCGGCGGGTCAACGACCTCGGGGCGCAGCGCGGGCTGACACTTCGCTACGACAAGACCTCGGTGGCGAGATGGGTCTCGAAGGGCATGGTGCCGCAGGGTTCCGCGCCCCATCTCATCGCCGCGGCGATCGGCGCCAAGCTCGGCCGGCCGGTCCCGCTGCACGAGATCGGACTCGCGGACGCGGATCCGGCGCCCGAGGTGGGTCTGGCCTTCCCGCGCGACGTGGGCGAGGCGGTGCGTTCGGCGACCGAGCTCTACCGGCTGGATCTGGCGGGGCGCCGGGCAGGCAGCGGCGGGATCTGGCAGTCGCTGGCGGGCTCGTTCTCGGTGAGCGCGTACGCGACGCCCGCGTCGCGCTGGCTGATAACCCCCGCCGACCCGTCGGTGGCACGCGACTCGTCGGCGGCCGAGGCGGCGATCCTCGGCACGCAGGGCGAGCCCGGTGCGCAGCCGGCGCCGGGCGCACCGGGCGGCGCGCCCAACATTCCCGTACAGCCGGGACCGGACTCCGTGAACGACATCTCGCCGCTGCGCGTCGGCCACAGCGATGTGACCAAACTCCGCGAGGCGGCCCAGGACGCGCGCCGCTGGGACTCCAAGTACGGCGGCGGCGACTGGCGCTCCTCCATGGTCCCGGAGTGTTTACGGGTGGACGCGGCGCCGCTGCTCCTCGGCTCGTACAGCGACGAGGTGGGCCGGGCGCTCTTCGGCGCCGCCTCCGAGCTGACCAGACTCGCGGGGTGGATGGCGTTCGACACCGGGCAGCAGGAGGCCGCCCAGCGCTACTACATCCAGGCGCTGCGGCTCGCACGGGCGGCGGCCGACGTGCCGCTCGGCGGCTATGTCCTCGCGTCGATGTCGCTTCAGGCGACCTACCGCGGCTTCGCCGACGAGGGGGTCGACCTCGCGCAGGCGGCCGTCGAACGCAACCGCGGGCTCGCCACCGCCCGCACCATGAGTTTCTTCCGGCTGGTGGAGGCGAGGGCCCATGCGAAGGCGGGCGACGCCGCGGCTGCGGGGACCGCGCTGAAGGCCGCCGAGAGCTGGCTGGAGCGTTCCCGGGACGGCGACGCGGACCCGTCGTGGCTGGGCTTCTACTCGTACGACAGGTTCGCCGCCGACGCCGCGGAGTGCTACCGCGATCTGAAGGCCCCGCGGCAGGTGCGGCGCTTCACCGAACAGGCGCTGTCCCGGCCGACCGAGGAGTTCGTGCGCTCGCACGGGCTGCGGCTGGTGGTCTCGGCCGTCGCCGAGCTGGAGTCCGGCAACCTGGACGCGGCCTGCGCGGCGGGCACCCGGGCGGTCGAGGTGGCCGGCCGCATCTCGTCGGCGCGGACCACGGAGTACGTACGGGACCTGCTGCACCGCCTCGAACCGTACGGGGACGAGCCACGCGTCGCCGAGCTGCGCGAGCGGGCACGGCCGCTGCTGGTGGCGCCGGTCTAGGAAACCGCCGAAGATCTTGCTCTGGCCGCCCGACTCACCCCGGATTGCCAGCACATGTAAATCGCTATGAACCAGGGCAAGTCAGGCACGATTTCAAGATCTTCAAGGCACTTCCAGTGCCCCTCCCGGCAGGCTTTGCCGGTCGCAGCACCAGCGGCCTCCCCAGGGGCGCCCGCACCTCTCGGATGCCCGCGCGGAGTCCTCCGGGCGACGCGCAGGCATCCGGAGGCGGAATTCCGGGCGCCACGCTGGCCTCAGCTGGTTTGAGTGCGATGTCAGTGGGTCAGTGCACTATCGGGGTGGGAGGTGGCGCGATGATGACTCACGCGGCGTACGACTGCGATGTGCTGGTGATCGGCGGCGGGATCGTCGGCCTGTCGACGGCGTATGCCCTCACGCGGACCGCTCCGGGCACGCGCGTGACCGTGCTGGAGAAGGAGTGGGGCACGGCGCGCCACCAGACGGGGCGCAACAGCGGGGTGATCCACAGTGGCATCTACTACCGCCCCGGTTCGCTCAAGGCCCGCTATGCGGTGCGCGGCGCCGCCGAAATGATCGACTTCTGCGCGGAGCACGGCATTCCGCACGCGGTGACCGGCAAGCTGATCGTCGCGACCGGGCGGTCCGAGCTGCCCCGGCTGCACGCCCTGGTGCAGCGCGGCCGGCAGCACGGGCTGCCGGTGCGGGAGCTGGGGCCCGCGGGGATCGCGGAGTACGAGCCGCAGGTGCGCGGGCTCGCGGCGATCCGGGTCGGGACGACCGGTGTGTGCGACTTCAAGGCGGTTGCCGAACGGTTCGCGGCCGAGGTGCGCGGCGCGGGCGGGCTGATCAGGTTCGGAGCGGAGGTCACTGCGATCGACCGCCGCCCGTGGGGTGTGGCGGTGCGGACGGCGGACGGCCGCGTCGTGCGGGCCCGGGTCCTGGTCAACTGCGCGGGGCTGCACTGCGACCGGGTGGCCCGGCTCGCGGGCGACGAGCCGGGCATGCGGATCGTGCCCTTCCGTGGGGAGTACTACGAGCTGGCCAGGCCGGAGCTGGTGCGCGGGCTGGTCTACCCGGTGCCGGACCCGGCATTCCCGTTCCTCGGGGTGCACCTGACCCGGGGCCATGACGGCGGCGTCCACGTCGGGCCGAACGCGGTGCCCGCGCTGGCCCGCGAGGGATACGGCTGGCCGGTCGTACGCCCGCGTGAGCTCGCGGACACGCTGGCCTGGCCGGGCTCCTGGCAGATCGCACGCAGACACTGGCGGTACGGGGCGGGCGAGGTGCACCGTTCACTGTCGAGGAGCGCATTCACCGCGGCCGTCCGGCGGCTGCTGCCCGAGGTCACGGAGGACGACCTGCGCCCCGCCCCGTCCGGTGTCCGGGCCCAGGCGGTATTGCGCGACGGCACGCTGGTGGACGACTTCCTGATCCGCGAGGCCCCGCACACGGTGCATGTGCTGAACGCCCCGTCGCCCGCCGCGACGGCCTCGCTGCCCATCGGGCGGGAGGTGGCACGCAGGGCGCTGCTCCGGGCACAGGGAACGGGGTGGAAGCCGCCCGCCGTAGAATCGGGGCACTGTGTCTGAGTCCTTGAACCCCGCCCCCGAGTCCGACGAGGCCCACGATCTGCGCGCCGCAGCCTTCGAGCGGCAGCGCAGGCTGCGTCAGGAACCGCGCTTCCCCGGCGGACCCGCCGCCGACCCGGCCGGGTCGCACCACGAGCGCCGGATCCGCAGCTTCCAGCCGCGCCGCAGCCGTGTCACGCCCGGCCAGGAGGACGCGCTGCAGCGGCTCTGGCCGAAGTGGGGCCTGGACATCGACGGGCAGTCGGTCCTCGACCTGCCCGAGCTGTTCGACGGGCTTCCGGTCGTGCTGGAGATCGGCTTCGGGATGGGTGAGGCCACCGCGCAGATGGCGGCCGACGACCCGGGCACCGGCATACTCGCCGTCGATGTGCACACCCCCGGCCAGGGCAACCTGCTCGGTCTCGCGGACCGGAACGGACTGTCCAACATCCGGGTGGCCAACGGTGACGCGATCATCCTGCTGCGCGAGATGCTGCCGCCGGACGCACTCGACGGGCTGCGGGTGTACTTCCCCGACCCGTGGCCCAAGAAGCGCCACCACAAGCGGCGGCTGATCCAGCCGGAGTTCCTCGACCTGGCGGCGCAGCGGCTGAAGCCGGGCGCCGTGCTCCACTGCGCGACCGACTGGGAGCCGTACGCCGAGCAGATGCTCGAGGTGCTCACCGCGCACCCCCTGTTCGAGAACACGGCGGCGGACGGCGGCTACGCACCGCGGCCCGCGTTCCGTCCGCTGACCCGGTTCGAGGGGCAGGGCCTGGACAAGGGCCATGTCGTGCACGACCTGCTCTTCGCCCGCAGCTGACCTTTCGACCACGACTGGGTCCTCGCCCGTGGCTGAGCTGCAGATTTCCTGACGGGGCGGTGCGCGCACCGCACTGCCCCATGGTCAGCTGTCAGTCCCCCTCGTTAGGGTCATGGGGTGTCCGACGGGTCTGTCCAGCAGCAACAGTCGCAGCCGGCCGTTCCGCTCCTCGAGGAGCAGCGGGTCGGCGAGATCCTGGCGGCCGTGCCGGAGCGGGGCCAGTGGCGCTACCGTCCGCGCCGCGTCGGCATGGTCTGGCGGAGCAAGACGTTCCGTATCGCTGCTGTCTTCACGGTGCTCGCGCTGTGCGGGCTGGTGATCCTGGCCCTGGTCCGCGCCCAGACCGGCACCGAAGGGTTCCTGGTCGGGCTGGGTCTGGCCGTGCTGCCCGTCCCGGTCCTGATGACGGCGTTCCGCTGGCTGGACCGGGTCGAACCCGAACCCTGGCGGAATCTGCTGTTCGCCTTCGCCTGGGGTGCGTGCGCCGCCGCCCTGGTCGCGATCATCGCCAATTCGTTCGCGACCCGCTGGATCGCGACGGCCACCGCGGACCCGGCGAGCGCGGACACCCTCGGGGCCACGGTCATAGCGCCGGTCGTCGAGGAGAGCGCGAAGGCGGCGGCCGTCCTGCTGATCTTCCTGTTCCGGCGACGGGACTTCGGCGGTGTCGTCGCCGGCGTCGTCGTGGCCGGCTTCACCGCGACGGGCTTCGCCTTCACCGAGAACATCCTCTACCTGGGCAACGCGTTCGGCGAGGACCAGCAGATCGGCAGCTCGGGCCTGGCGTCGGTGACGGCCGCGACCTTCTTCGTACGAGGAGTGATGACGCCGTTCGCGCATCCCCTCTTCACCGTGCTGACCGGTCTGGGCTTCGGCTTCGCGGCGCTCAGCGCACGCCGTCACCGCATCCGCCGCATCGCGCTGCCGCTGCTCGGACTGATCCTCGCCATGGGCATGCACGCCCTGTGGAACGGTTCGGGGACGTTCGGTCCGTACGGCTTCTATGTCGTGTACGGGGTGTTCATGGTCCCGGTCTTCGGACTGGTCACCTGGCTGGCGATCTGGTCGCGCCAGCGGGAGCTGCGCACCCTGGCGACCGAGCTGCCCGCGTACGCGGCCGCCGGCTGGCTGACCCCGGCCGAGCCGCTCGCGCTCTCCTCGATGCGGGCCCGCGGCCTGGCCCGGGACCTGGCGCGCCAGCGGCACGCACAAGCGGGGTACGGGGCCCCGGGTTACGGGTACGCCCCTGCCCACGGCCCCGCCCACGGCACTCACAGCCGGATCGCGGCCCAGGTACGCAGCCACGCCAAGGCGCAGGCCAAGGCGCGCGGCAAGGCGGCGGCGCGGGCGGTCGCCGAGTACGAGTCGTTCGCCACGTCCCTGGCGTTCCTGCGCCGCCGGGCCGGCCGCGGGGCGGCGGAACCGGACTTCACCGCACGTGAACTGGAACTGCTGCACCATCTCTGGCAGCGCCGGGACGTGGCCGCCCCCGCCCTGGCGTACGCGGCACAGGCGACGGGCCGTCTGCGCCCGCACTCCATGGCCCCGGCGCCGGTTCCTCAGCAGTACCAGCCGGTTCCTCAGCAGTACCAGCCGTACGGCGGCCACAACCCGTACCTGTCGCTCCCTGGGCAGCCGTATCACCAGCCGCCCCACGGACAGCAGAGCTACGGGAACCGGCCGCCCCAGCATCCCTGGTGACGGGTCAGGCGGACGCCTCGGTGAGTTCCGCCAGCTCCTGCTCGGTCAGCCGGAGGCCGGCGACGGCCACCAGTGCGGGCAGCTGCTCGACCGTGCGGGCCGAGGCGATCGGGGCGGCTACGGTCGGACGGGCGGCGAGCCAGGCCAGGGCGACGGTCGCCATCTCGGCGCCGCGCTCCTGGGCCACCTTGTCGAGTGCGGCCAGGACCTTCCGTCCCCGCTCCGACTCCAGGTGCCGGCCGGCCTTCTCGGCCCGGGCGCTCTCCACCGACGTGCCCGGACGGTACTTGCCGGTGAGGAAACCGGAGGCCAGGGCGAAATACGGGACGGCGGCGAGCCCGGCGCGGGCGGCGGTGTCCTGGAGCTCGCCCTCGTAGGTGTCGCGGGAGACGAGGTTGTAGTGCGGCTGCAGGGCGACATAACGGGCCAGCCCCTCGCGCTCGGAGAAGTCCAGGGACGCCTGGAGCCGCTCCGGGCTGATGTTGGAGGCGGCGATGGCGCGCACCTTGCCGTCCTTCACCAACCGGTCGAGGGCGGTGATGATCTCCTCGACCGGGACGGTCTCGTCGTCGAAGTGTGTGTAGTAGAGATCGATGTGGTCGGTGCCGAGCCGGCGCAGCGACTGCTCGGCCGCGGCCTTGATGGTGGTCGCGGAGAGCCCCTTGTACGCGGGGTGGGCGCCGACCTTCGTGGCGACGACGATGTCGGACCGGTTGGAGCGTGCGGCGAGCCACTTGCCGATGACGGTCTCCGACTCGCCGCCCTCGTTGCCAGGGACCCAGGCGGAATACGCGTCGGCGGTGTCGATGAAATTGCCGCCCGCCGCGGCATACGCGTCGAGGACGGCGAACGACTGCGCCTCGTCGGCGGTCCAGCCGAAGACGTTGCCGCCGAGGGCGAGCGGGAAGACCTGAAGGTCGGAAGAGCCGAGTCTGCGCAGAGAGGTCATGAGCGGAACAACGGATTCCAGCGGTGTTGCTATTCCATGCATGCCGCACGCGAAAGCCGTGGCCAAACGGACCGGCAGCCCTGACGTCGGGGGGTGAGCGTCAGGACTGCCGGGGATCGGTGGCGGGCCGGTGGGACCGGCCCGCGTTCATCGGGTCAGACCGTGAGGCCCTTGTCGCGCAGCCAGGTCATCGGGTCGATGCCCGTGCCGCCCGGGGTGTGGACCTCCAGGTGGAGGTGGGGACCCGTCACATTTCCGGTGGCGCCGACGCGGCCGATGGTCTCACCGGTGGTGACCTTCTGGCCGGCGCTGACGTCGATCGACGACTGGTGACAGAACCACAGCTCCGTACCGTCCTCGAGCTCCAGGACCGTGCGGTAGCCGTAGGAGCCGGACCAGCCCGCCGACTTGATGGTGCCGGTGTGGATGGCCTTGATCGGGGTGCCGGTCGGCGCCGCGAAGTCGAGACCGGTGTGGTGGCCGGAGGACCACATCGAACCGGCTTGCCCGAAGATCGAGGTGATCGTGTACGAGGAAGTGGGGATGGCGTAACTGGCGGCCAGTTTGGCGAGCCGCTCGGCCTCGGCCTTCGCCTTCGCCTCTTCCTCCGCCTTCTTCTTCGCGGCCGCGGCCTTGGCCTCGGCGACGTCCTGCTTCTGCTTCGCCTCGGCTGCCGCCTTCTCCGCGGCGGCCTTCTCCTCGGCCGCCTTGGCCTCCGCGTCGGCAGCGTTCTGCTGCTGCTCGGCCTGCTGGAGGATGCGGGCGCGGAGCGCCTCGCCGGCGTCGGTGGCGCCCTGCTCGGCCTCCGCGGTGGTGATGCCCGCGCTGGTCAGCGGTGCGGCGGCGGTCTTGGCCTGGGCCTGGTCGGCGGCGGACCCGTCGGCGAACAGCGCGCCCACACTGGGGAGGGAGTTGGCGTCGGGGAGCTTGTCCGCGAGGGAATCGGGAAGGGAGATGGAGACCGGCGGCTTGCTCTGCGCGGTGGCCATGCCGCCCGCGCCGACGGCCGCGATGACGCCGACGCCGAGAACCGTGGAGCTACGGGCGAGCCCGTTGCGCTGCTTGGCGACGCGGTGCCTGCCGCGTACGGGGCGGACGGACTCCTCGGTGGGGTTCCATTCCTCCCACTCCCGGTCGGCCTCTCCGAGGCCTTCGGTCCCGACCTCGGCGGTGAACCCGGTGCCGAACTCGGTGTCCGTCCCGGATGCGTACTCAGTGGTGAAGTCGGAGCCGAACCGGGAAGGGGCTTCGGGGGCAGGCTTGTTGGACGCCACGGGGGCGCACTCCTTTCCTTCCTTCTCGCCTACCGGGTTAGCTGACGGGTTCGGAGCAGGAAGGTCTCCTACGGATTCCTCCGCCTCTCACGAGACACAGGTGTCCGATTCACCCCATGGAGGTGGTTCCCCGGTTCCCTTGCGGAATTCGGCGCTCGCGCACGGTGCCGCCACTGACGACGGCTGGGACGACCGCGCTGCGTTATCGAACGTTAATAGACACACAGGCCTGATTCCAAGCTGTTCCCACTGATCGTTCAGGGTCTTGGCCTGGACTTTACTGGACACAACCGGTCGAAATCGGGCGAGTTGACCCGGACTCAGCCACTACCGCCTTTCTGACGTTGCGTCAAACGTTATGCAGAGCGGCACTCTTCGATTACGCACGGTGGCGTCGTCCTCGTGTGCTCACCGCAGCCGCGCCTCATTCCTGCCCGCGCCTCACGATCTTCACGGTCCTGCGCCGCTCCGGCTGCCCCTCCGCGGGCCGTACGACCGCGACCAGCGCCATGTCGTCGGTGGACTTGCCGCCCGTGTGCAGCCGTACGTCATCGGTCAGCGCAGACAGCAGCTCTTCGGGCCTGGGGAAGATCCGCCCACGCAGCCGGGCCGCCGGGTCATAGAACACCCCATGCTTGTCGCGCGCCTCGGAGAGACCGTCGGTGTAGACGAGCAGCGTCGTCCCGGCGGCCAGACCCCAGGCGTCGGCCAGGTCCGGCCACACCCCCAGCCCCATGCCGAGCGGCAGCGCAGGCACGCTCGGCACCAGCACCTCCACCCTTCCGTCAGGGTGGAGCAGCAGCGGCTCGGGGTGGCCGCGGTTGACAATCCGTACCTCGGCACCACCGTGCGGGATCTCGGCGAGTACGGCGGTGACGAACCCCTCGACCGGATCGATCCCGCCGCGTCGCTCCCCCTCCCGTGCCAGCGCCCGCTCCAGCCGCTGCGCCACGCCCTCCAGCGAAGCCTCGTGCTCGGCGACCTCCCGGAACGCGCCGATGATCACCGCCACCGCCTCGACCGCGTCGAGCCCCTTGCCCCGCACGTCCCCGACCACCAGCCGCACGCCGTGCGGGGTGTCCACCACGGCGAACAGGTCGCCGCCGACGAACTCGTCCGCCTGTGCCGCCTCGTACCGCGCGGCGACCCGCAGCCCGCCGATCAAGTCGTTCGGCTCCGGCAGCACGGCCCGCATGGCGGTCTCCGCGATGACCCGCGCCGAAGCCAGCTGCTCATTGCCGCGCGCTACGACTCCGTTGATGAAGAAGGCGAGGATCGAGGCGGTGAGCACGGTGATGACCTCGAGGGACGGCACGACCTGCAGCACCGTGCCGCTCTCGATCCGCAGGACGAGGATCGAGAGCAGCGAGGCGACGCCGATACGGACGGTGCTCGCCCGTGAGAAGAACGGTGCGGCGGCCAGCGGGGCCGCCACGAACAGCGGCACGGCGGTGAACGGCGGCGGAGTGAGGATGTCGAACACGAGCCCGGCGACGATCAGAAACGTCGGCAGCGCGCGGACGATCCGCCGGGAAGGGATGTCACCCCCGCCCCGCACCCCGCGCAGCTTCTCCGCCATCCCCACCTGTGCTCTCCTGCCCGGTACGCGCAGCGGCTCCTGCGGTCTCCTGCCCCCATACGCCCCACGGTCTCCTTCCCAGTACGGGCCTGGCTGCGGACGGTGCCGCACTCCACTGACCAGGCTTGCCGGAGCGGCGTCGCGCGGCGACTCCGCATCGGCCGAAGGGGGGACGGAAAACACGAATCAGGCCCGGCACGCGTTCTGCGTGCCGGGCCTGAATCTTCAGTAGCGGGGACAGGATTTGAACCTGCGACCTCTGGGTTATGAGCCCAGCG
>NZ_JBEZKL010000104.1:0-26709 GCF_040704695.1 Streptomyces sp. NPDC048411 | reverse complement strand
GCGCCCCCCCCCCCACGCCCCCCCGGCCGGGGCGGCCCCCGCCCCCGGCGGGGGGGGCCCCCCCTAACCCCCCCCCCCCACCCCCTCACGTATGCGCCGTCGTCGCTACGCCGACGGGGCGATGACGCCCGTCCGGTAGATCGTGCCCGCGCAGGCGTTGGGGATCCTCGCCGCCGCGACCGGCGAACCGGGCTCCGCAGTGTGCGTCACAGCGACGCTGCCCTCCAGCGTTCCGCCGCCGTCCGCGCCACCGAGCTGCGGCTCCGCCTGCGACGTCCCTTCACTGGTGCCGCCACTGGTACCCACGGCGCTGTCGGTCGGTGTCGGGGTCGGCGAGCTGCCGGCGGTCGGGCAGGTGTCCTTCGGTACCCAGGCGAACTGGACTTCGTACGCCATGGACGGCTTCAGCAGCACCGTGCCCGCCTCCTGCGACGGGTCGGGCAGTCCGGCCGCCGGGTCGCCCGCGGTGTGCTGGACGACATCGATCCTGGCCGGGTCGGCCGCGCCCGTCGTCTCGAAGCCCACGGTGCCACTGCTCGTCACGGTGCATTCCGTGCCGGAGATGTTGGAGATACGGAACGTGCCGTACACCGTGCCGTCGGCACCGGCCGCGCCCGCCTGGGCGGATGCGACACCGAGTTGCCCCGGGGCGCAGACCGGCGTCGAAGCCGCCTCGGTGTCGGCAGGGTCGGCGCCCCCGCCCGACGCGCTGCCGTCGGTGCCCGTGCCGCCACTGCCCGAGGGGCTGCTGGTGCTGTTGGGGTGGCCGTTGGAGCCGTTGTTGTGCCCGTCGGTGCTGCCGCCTTGGCTCTTCTCGTCGGCAGCCGAACCGGAATCGGCGCCGTTGCCGCCCTGGGCCTGCTCGCTGTGTCCGGCGATAGCCGGGTTGGCGGTGTCCGAGCCGGTGGAACCGGCGACATGGACGAACGCGGGGACCGCGGTGCCGATGAGCAGCGCCGCCGCCGCCATGCCGACGACGGCCTGCCGCCGCCGGGCGCGCCGGGCGGGAACGGCACGCCGCAGGTGGTCGAGGGCACCGTCGGTGGGTGCGAGGTCCTGGACGGCGCCGTGAAACATGCGGCGCAGTGCGAGCTCGTCCAGGTCGGGGCCGGAGCCGTCGGCTGCGCCGGAACCGTCGTCGGAGTCCGTGCCGAAGAGCTCCGACAGACCCCCGAACCGGGCCGTTTCGGCGGGATCGTCGCCCCCGCCCTGCGCCTCCTGCGCGCCTGCCGCGCCCGTCACGGATGCGGCGGCCTCCGTGCTGGCGTCCGCATCCGGCCGCGGGTCCCGAGGCCCGTTCGGCTGCGCGTTCGAGCTGTTCTCCGGCCCGTGGTTCACAATTCCGTTTCCAGTCCGGTCAATCCCACGCTCATGCGTGCGTCCTTGCCTGCGCCCGCGCCAGTTCATGCCTGGGCCTCCATCACGACGCGAAGCGCCGCGATGCCGCGCGAGCCGTACGCCTTGACCGAACCCAGCGATATCCCCAGCGTCTCGGCCACCTGGGCCTCGGTCATGTCCGCGAAGTAGCGCAGCACCAGTACCTCTCGCTGGCGCCGTTGCAGCCCCCGCATCGCTTTGATCAGCGCGTCCCGCTCCAGCTGGTCGTACGCGCCTTCCTCGGCGCTCGCCATGTCGGGCATCGGCTTGGAGAGCAGCTTCAGCCCGAGGATGCGGCGGCGCAGCGCGGAGCGCGACAGGTTGACGACCGTCTGGCGCAGGTACGCGAGTGTCTTCTCGGGCTCACGTACCCGGCTGCGCGCCGAGTGCACGCGGATGAACGCCTCCTGCACCACGTCTTCACATGACGCGGTGTCGTCCAGCAGCAGGGCCGCGAGGCCGAGCAGCGAACGGTAGTGGGCGCGGTAGGTCTCGGTGAGGTGGTCAACGGTGGTTCCGGCTGCCATGCTGCGCTCAGCGCCTTCGCGCTGCGACGGGAGCTGGGCGGGGCGCGCAGCGGGCATGGGCGCAATCACCGGCATACCGCCGGGTGCGCGGGGCCTCCGGAGCGGACGCACTGAAGCGCCCCGCAACGGGCCCACCACTGTGATGTCGAGAACCTCTGCCACGCCTGTTGGACACGTTTCCCCCCGTCAGGGTTGTACGCGTACGGCACCATGTTTGGCACTGTGCGACATGCCCCCATACGTACCTGCTCTTCCCCGAATGCCACGATTTCGCGCCCCGCCGCGCAAGAAGTGACCGCAGAGACGCGCGCTCCCCGGCCGCCGGTTCCAGCACACCAAAGGTCATCGTCGGGCACCGCAAGGTCCCAGCTCAAGTGGTTCTGACCAGCAACTTGCTCACAGGTGGTTCACAGAACATACAGAAACGGTCGGATCAGGTCCGGGGGAATTCTGCGGCCACCGCTTCGGCGATCTGCGCCACGTTCAGCGCCGCCCCCTTGCGGAGGTTGTCGCCGCAGACGAACAGCTCCAGGGCGCGCGGATCGTCCAGCGACCGCCGCACCCGGCCCACCCAGGCCGGGTCGGTGCCCACGACGTCGGACGGCGTCGGGAAGTCGCCGGATGCCGGGCTGTCGAAGAGGACGACGCCCGGCGCGGTCGCCAGGATCTCGTGCGCCCGGTCGACCGCGACCTCGTTCTCGAAGCGGGCGTGCACGGACATGGAGTGTGTCGCGATGACGGGTACGTACACACAGGTCGCCGCGACCCGCAGGCTCGGCAGGTCCAGGATCTTGCGGCATTCGTCGCGGATCGCCAGTTCCTCGGACGACCAGCCGTCCCCGGCGTCGGTCCCGGCCCACGGCACGACGTTGAGCGCCACCGGCGCGGCGAACGGCGAGTCCTCGGTGTCCCCGAGGGCGCGGCGTACGTCCCCGGGCTTGGTGCCCAGTTCCGTGCCCGCGACCATCGACAGCTGTTCGCGCAGCGCCACGACGCCGTCGCGGCCCGCGCCGCTCACTGCCTGGTACGAGGAAACGACGAGCTCCCGCAGCCCGAATTCGGCATGCAGCGCACCGACGGCGACGATCAGCGACAACGTGGTGCAGTTGGGGCTCGCGATGATGCCGCGCGGCCTGATCCGTGCGGCATGGGGGTTGATCTCGGGCACCACCAGCGGCACGTCCGTGTCCAGCCGGTACGCCGCCGAGTCGTCGATGACGACGACGCCCTTGGACGCGGCGATCGGTGCCCAGCGTGCGGACACGTCGTCGGGCACCAGGAAGAGGGCCACGTCCACGTCGTCGAACACGTCCTCGGTGAGTTCGAGGACTTCGGTCTCCTCGCCGCGTACGACCAGCTTGCGGCCGGCCGAGCGCGGCGAGGCGATCAGCGTCACATCGCCCCAGACGTCCGCGTGCTGCGAAAGGATCTGGAGCATGACACCGCCGATCGCCCCGGTCGCTCCGACGACCGCGAGCGAAGGGCGGCGAGGCGTCATCGGCCGGTGCCCCCGTAGACGACGGCCTCGTCGGAGTCGCTGTCGAGGCCGAAGGCGGTGTGCACGGCGCGCACGGCCTCGATGACGTCGTCGGCGCGGGTGACCACCGAGATGCGGATCTCGGACGTCGAGATCAGCTCGATGTTCACACCGGCGTCGGACAGCGCCTCGAAGAAGGCCGCGGTGACCCCGGGGTTCGTCTTCATACCAGCGCCGACCAGGGAGATCTTCGCGATCTGGTCGTCGTAGCGCAGCGACTCGAAGCCGATCGTGCCGCGGTTGCGCTCCAGGGCGTCGATGGCCTTGCGGCCCTCGGCCTTCGGCAGCGTGAACGAGATGTCGGTCAGACCGGTCGACGCGGCGGAGACGTTCTGCACCACCATGTCGATGTTGATTTCCGCGTTCGCGATGGTGCGGAAGATCGCTGCGGCCTCGCCCGGCTTGTCGGGCACGCCGACGACCGTGATCTTGGCCTCGGAGACGTCATGGGCGACTCCGGAGATGATCGCGTGCTCCACCTTCTGGTCCCCTTGCGGCTCGTTGCTGACCCAGGTGCCGCGCAGTCCGGAGAAGGACGAACGGACGTGGATCGGGATGTTGTAGCGGCGTGCGTACTCCACGCACCGGTGCAGCAGCACCTTGGAGCCGGACGCGGCCAGCTCCAGCATGTCCTCGAAGGAGATCCAGTCGATCTTCCGGGCCTTCTTCACGACCCGCGGGTCGGCGGTGAAGACACCGTCCACATCGGTGTAGATCTCACAGACCTCGGCGTCCAGCGCGGCCGCGAGTGCGACGGCGGTGGTGTCGGACCCGCCGCGGCCGAGGGTGGTGATGTTCTTGCCCTCCTGGCTCACCCCCTGGAACCCGGCGACGATGGCGATGTTGCCCTCGTCGATCGAGGTCCGGATACGGCCCGGCGTGACATCGATGATGCGCGCTTTGTTGTGGACCGAGTCGGTGATGACGCCGGCCTGGCTGCCCGTGAACGACTGGGCCTCGTGACCCAGGTTTTTGATCGCCATCGCCAGCAGGGCCATGGAGATCCGCTCTCCGGCGGTCAGCAGCATGTCGAACTCACGCCCGGCAGGCATCGGTGAAACCTGCTCGGCGAGATCGATCAACTCGTCCGTCGTGTCGCCCATCGCTGACACCACGACAACCACCTGGTTGCCGTTCCTCTTGGCATCGACGACTCGCTTGGCGACACGCTTGATGCCTTCGGCATCGGCTACGGAGGAGCCTCCGTACTTCTGCACGACAAGGCCCACGTGCGCTCCTCGCTCAGTCCATTACTGCGGTCGACTCAGTTTAACGAGCAGTCCGGGATCGCCCCGTTGATATCGCATCGTGAGATGTCCCGCTCACCACGTGATCATCGGGGCGTCACCCGGACTGCTCGTACGGGTCTGCTGCCCAGCGATCCCGGCACCACGCCCGCATGTGGCTCAGCCCACACCGGGCAGGTCCACGATCTCCGGGTCCGTCCTCTCCAGAGTGAACCGGAACCCCACGGACCGCCCCCGGAAACTCCCCCGACGCACAAGCCGCTCCGCACTCTCCCACTGCTTCTCGCCCTCGCCTCCGTGCCCCTGGCCGCCGCCCCGGCCCATGCGGGCGACACCTGCTTCGCCACCCGCGCCGACGCCGCGATCTACGCGGCGCGAATCCCTGGACCGACATCGTCGGCTACCTGGCCCCGGGCACCCCGGTGAACGGCACCCGCCAGGGCGCGGACGAGCTGTGGCGCGTGTCGCGCACGGACAACGGTGCGCAGCTGGGGTTCATGCCTGCGGGTGATCTGCGGCGCGACGGAGGGTGACGGCAGGAGGGTGTGGGCGGGCCACTCGGTCCGGTCCGCCATGCCGGGTTCGACCCAGCGGCTCGGTTGCCCGGTGATCTCGGCGATCTGGCCGTAGTCCTCGTCGTGGTGCAGGACGGTGACGCCGTGCCGCTGTGCGGTCGACGCGATCAGCAGATCCGCGAGCGAGAACGCCCGGTGGTTGCCTTTGAGAAACCGCCACACGCTGGGTGTCCAGCACGGTCCCGCACCGGAGCCCGAGGTTTGAGCCCTGAGCCGACTTGCGAAGACTCAGCCGCGATCGGCGGCGAAAGCCTGGTGGCGTGGCAGCCACACCGACGACGCCCACGCCGTACGTGAACGCGGAACGGCTGCAGGCGGCGCGTGACCTGATCAGTCAGTGACCGGGCCTTCGTCCGGGAACCGGAATCCGCTCAGCTTCATCTGGAGGGCATCGACGCGACCGTAAAAGTCCTCCAGCAGTTGCTGCAGGGGCAAAGGAAATTCTGCTTCTGCGAGCAAGTTCATCATGAGCGGACCCAGCCGTTCCAGGTCTCCATCGAAATCCAGCAAAGTCATGAGCGCCCGCGCTTCGACGGTCATGGGGCTCTTCTCCGTCAGCACCCGCTCGCAGATGGGCATGACCTCATGAATCAGAGTCGAAGCCCGCTCGACGTCGCCGAACATGAGACAAACATGGGCGAGGTGAATCTGTGCCGTGAGTACATCAGGGTGCTCTGCCGTCCGGGCGGATCGAGCCTCTGCGAGAGCCTGCTCCGCATGGACCATGGCGTTCCCACGACCGTCCGTGGCCGCACTCTGCACAGCCACAAAGATTTCGCTCATCTCTCGGAATGCCCCAGCAACCCCTGTCTCGCCACCCCCGTTCTCTCCATTCGTGACGAAGGTGGCCAGGTTACGAAACACATCCCTCATCGACACCATGACCGACATACGGCTCAAGAGAGCACGTGTCTGCCATGCTCGGGCATCACCTTCCACCTGAATCTCAGGACGAGAGATATTCTCTTCCACTATCGCGAAAGCCGGCCCGTTCTCCTCCGCCTGAGCAAGAATCAGAGCAAGGTCATTACGTGCCCTGATCGTCTCTTCGTGCCCTTCTCCCACATCACGGACCCGCTGTTCAACCGCACTCCTGGCGAGCCCACGTGCTCGGTCATAATTTCCGGCAGACGCATAGGCCTTGGCAAGGGTGAGCCGCGCCCTGATTACTGAGGGAGCATCCTCACCATGTGCGCGCTCCTGGTCGGCGAGCGCGCTTTCGGCAACCTCGACGGCCCGTCGGCGATCGCCGTTCTCCCGGCAGGCGTCGGCGAGATACCCCCGCAGAAGCAGGCTGAGGTCCTCATCGCCCGCGGACAGGGCGTGCCCGGAGCTGTCCACGGAGCGTTCCAGCAGCACCAGGGCGGTTCTGCGTCGGCCCTGACGGCCGAGGAAGCGTCCGGCTTTCCCAAGAAGCCGGACCGTGGTGGCGCTGTCGCTCTCCGGCGACGCGTGTCGGAAGAGAGCTTCGGCATGCGGGAGGAGGGCCATCCAGCGAGGCCACTCGGACGCATCCCCCTCCGGATCGTTGGGGAGTGCCCGATGTATGAGATCCGTGGCCGTGTCACGTGCGACCGCGATCAGCTCCGGCAGGCGTTGTGAATCATCGGTCGCGGGCGTTCGTGCCACGGTCTGGACCAGTGTGTGGACCCCGATGGCCTCCCGGCCGAAGGTGATCAGGTGATAGCCGGCGAGCAGAGCCAGGATGTCGTCCAGATCCAGCAGATCCTCGACAAACGGTTCGAGCAGTCCCCGGGGGATCTCCACCGGGGCGTACCAAGCAAGGACGCGCAGGAGCTCCACGGCCCGGGGATCGCGTTCCTGAAGTATCTCCAGCGTGATGCGCCAGATGCGGGCCATCGTCCTGGCCGGGTCGAACCCTCCCGGAGCGGTGGCCGTCAGCCGGTCCGGTCGTCGGTTGAAGAGCTGGTGGTATTCGGCGACCGTGAGGTGTCGTTGACGGATGTACGCGCCGGCCTGTTGCAGCGCCAGCGGAAGGTGCCCCAACTCGTCGGCCAGCGCGCGGATGCCGGCATCGTCATCGCTCCCCGTGAGCAGTTTGAGCAAGTTCGCGGACGCCTCGGCGTCAAGCATCCGGAGCTCGAACGGCTCCGAATTCCAGCCGTGCTGAAAGCGGCTCGTCACCAGGTGGTGTCCGGCACTGCCCAGACTTCCCGTGACGAGTCTGATGTCCTCCGGATTCTCCGCGTTGTCGTACACGAGCAGCCAGCCCGGATGCGTCTGTAGCCAGCCGATCGCCCAGTCCGCTGCCTCGTGGATCGTTTCGCTGTCTCCCTGCTCGCCTCGGATCCGGTGTCCGAGGGCAGCAAGATCGGTGCGGATCAGATCGGCGTTGTCGGAACGAATCCACCACACCAGGCTGTACGAAGCGACGTGGGCGTGGGCATAGTGCAGGGCCAAGGTCGACTTCCCGACACCGCCCAGTCCATGGATCGTCTGTGTGGTGTTCCGGGAATCCGCCGAAAGCTTCTCCGCCAGTGCCGCCAACGCCTCGTCCCTGCCCACGAATGTACGGGACGGCAGCTCCGGCAAGTTGTTCAGACCGTGTGGTGCTTCAACTTCGTAGGCCATGCGCGAGTTCGGTGTTTCGCGAGGGACTACCGTTTCCAACAGCGGCTCGTTCCCCAGAGTCTCGACGAATCCGGAGCGGGCCACCAGCGACGCCACCGAGACCGCCGTGAGCTGGTTGGCCGAGTACTGACGATCGCGGTCCCCGACAATGACGCCGATGAGCCAGGGGCCGGAGAACAGAGCCGCTCCCGACGCTCCCTTCCACCAGGAGGTGGCACTCGGCTTTTCCGGTGTGGCAACCCTGTTCACGTACGCCGTGATCAAGCCGGACTTCAAGCCCGTCAGCCGTTCGATGTCCCCGCTGATCTGCTTCGTGTCCCGCTGCTCGTTGCGCAGCTCGGAGCGGGGGAACCCCTGTGCGTTGAAGCCCAGTTGTTCGTTGCTCACCATCGGCGCCGTGTGATCGATGCGCCCCCAGCGGACCGGAGCCCCGTGAGGCGGAACCCAGGACTGATCCGTGATCCGAATCAGGGCCGCGTCCGCCTGCGGTTCACGCTTCAGGTCCGGTGGCTCCTGCGGCCAGACGATCTCGGCCGCGACCCACTCACCGAGAAGCCTGCGTGCCTCCAGTCGACCAGCGCCCTCGACATTGTGGAACGCCGTAAGAATGAGACGGTCCGTGACGAGGTAGCCCGTCCCCGCGCTCTTCCCCGACTCGTCCCAGATCTCAACGACCCGCTGCCCGTCCATCGGAAGCCCTGTCCCGCCCCCTACTTCGGCCGCTTCGCAGACTCGTCCGAGATCCGCTTGTCCTCGCCGGACTCGTCCACCGGCTGGAGCGTGAACTTGAGGCGGCTGGTCGTACTCTGCGACGCCGCCGCCTTCGCCTCCGCGCCGATCCCGAACGGCAGCACGGACACCTTGGCCCTGCCCTCGGCGTCCTTCTTCACGTCCACGGTGAACTCCAGCTCCACCGGCCCCGTACGAAACTGCACCGGCTTCCCGCGCCCCGCGACCTCCGCCTGCTGCAACTCGTCGCGGATCGCGCCGATCGCCTCCGCCAGGCCCGCCCACACCTCGTCCGCCATCGCACACTCCCCCTGTAGAACGGTGGGCAAGCAGCCTATACGCGTCCGCGACAGCCCGTGCGCGTCAAGCGGTCGACGGCGCAACTTCCCATTCCAGCCACCCCCGGGCTCATGTTCATGCCGATCACGTTGAACGAGGCAGTGCGCAAGCTCCTGGACGGGCGCGCCGGCGCTACTGCACCGGCCGCAGCCCCAGCGGTCCCGCGATCTCCTCGGCCATGACCCGGCCCGCCTCCTCGGCCAGGTCGTCGTCGACGGTCTCCGAGTCCGTGTCCAGCCCGTCCAGTTCCTGGAGGGGCTGGTTCAGGCGGATGTGGGCGACCAGGGACTGGAGGGCGCGCAGGGTGGCGGAGGCGGTGGAGCCCCAGTTGGAGAAGTAGGAGAACTGCCACCACCACAGCGCCTCGGTGGCGCGGTCCTCTTCGTAGTGGGCCAGGCCGTGACGCAGGTCCGTGACCAGATCGGCCAGGTCGTCGGAGATGCGGGCCGGGACCGGGGCCTTGCGGGGCTCGTAGGGGTCGAAGACCTCGGAGTAGACGTCGATCGGTTCGAGAAGGGCCGCGAACCGCTCGCGCAGGCCGTCGGCGTCCGGTTCGGCACCCAGGTCCGGCTCGTAGCGCTCGTCCGGGAGGACGTCCTCGTACGCGCCGAGCCGGCCGCCCGCGAGGAGCAGCTGGGAGACCTGGAGGAGCAGAGTCGGGACGGCCTGCTCCGGCTCGTCGACCTTGGAAACCTCGGTGACCGCGACGATGAACGTCTTGATCTGGTCCGCGATCTGGACGGCGAAGTCGTCCGGGTTCTGCGTGACGGAATTCAGCGTGGCGTCAGACATCGAGGGGACCTCCCGTGGGCACGGTCGCGAACGGTGAGTAGAACATAGCGCCGCTGAACGTAAAGCCGCCGTGAGACGTCAGGGTTTCGTCCGCGAGGATCCCGGCCATGGTGCAGGTGTCGTACAGGGTGGGGTCAGACATCCAGCAAGCGCCTCCCCTCGAAGGCGCGGCCCAGGGTGACCTCGTCCGCGTACTCCAGGTCGCCGCCCACCGGCAGCCCGCTGGCCAGCCGCGTCACCCGCAGCCCCATGGGCTTGATCATCCGCGCCAGGTAGGTCGCGGTGGCCTCGCCCTCCAGGTTGGGGTCGGTGGCCAGGATCAGCTCCGTGACCGAGCCGTCGGCGAGCCTCGCCAGCAGCTCGCGGATGCGCAGATCGTCCGGGCCGACGCCTTCGATCGGGCTGATCGCCCCGCCGAGCACGTGGTAGCGGCCCCGGAACTCACGGGTCCGCTCGATCGCCACGACGTCCTTCGGCTCCTCGACCACACAGATCACCGTCTGGTCGCGGCGTGCGTCGCGGCAGATCCCGCACTGCTCCTCCTGCGCGACATTGCCGCACACCGAGCAGAACCGGACCTTGTCCTTGACCTCCAGGAGGGCCTGGGCGAGACGGCGCACGTCGGTGGGCTCGGCCTGCAGGATGTGGAAGGCGATCCGCTGCGCGCTCTTGGGACCGACGCCGGGCAGCCTGCCCAGTTCGTCGATGAGGTCCTGAACCACGCCTTCGTACAACGGAACGCCTTCCTGAGCTGAGTGCCTCGACTGCTACTGCTGTTGCTGTCGTGGTACGTACGGTAGTTGTGGTGCGGGCGGATCAGAAGGGAAGACCGGGCATGCCGCCCAGCCCTTGGGCCAGCGGGCCCAGCTTCTGCTGCTGAAGCGCCTGCGCGTTCTCGGTCGCCGCCTGGACTGCGGCGACGACGAGGTCCGCGAGCGTCTCGGTGTCCTCGGGGTCGACCGCCTCGGGGTCGATCACGAGGCTGCGGAGCTCGCCGGAGCCGGTGACGGTCGCCTTCACCAGACCGCCACCCGCCTGACCGTCGACCTCGGTCCTGGCCAGCTCCTCCTGAGCCTGGGCGAGGTCCTGCTGCATCTTCTGGGCCTGCTGCAGCAGCTGCTGCATATTGGGCTGCCCGCCACCGGGAATCACGGTCACTCCTGGCATTTCGACGACAAATGTTTCGGTATGCCGAGCCTACGTGGTCACCGGGAACCGCGCCCCACCCACTACCGAGCAACCCTTTCGGGTGAAATCCGATCAACTACGGCAAGACTCCTATACCTGATCACAGGGCATGCACACCCGGGAATACCGCGATTTCGGCCCCACGGCCCACCATTCGGCGGTAGGAAGGGCATGCATATCAATACGCACACGTGCGTCGTCCGCCACGCAGGGTTACACAAGCGGGACAGACGGCCACGCCGAAGGTCCGCCCGTCATCGCATGCACGTGTCCCATACGCGCGTCCGAAACGTCGAAAACGCAGAGTGCAGAGGAGTGCCCCGGTGAGTCAGCCGGAGATTCAGCCCGAGAGGGCGCCCCGCAACGAGTCCGGCGCGCCCGGTTCGGCCGTTCCGCCTGGCTCGGACCCGGGCTCCGGGCCGGGCTCGGAGCCGCGCTCCGGCTTCCGTGCGCGGGGCCGGGATCTGACCGGACAGCCGTTCCCGCTCGGCGACTGGGGCGAACCCGCGGAACGCCTCGACGAGCTGTACCGCTGGGTCGAGGCCGAGGCGCTGCGCACCGCCGGCTGGTATCTGAACGACCGGGTGTGGAAGCGGCTCGGCGCCAGGGCGCTGCGGATCGGCACGGCGGCCGGGGCGGTCGCGGGCGCGGCGCTGCCGCTGCTCGATCTGACGGGCGCGCTGCACGGGGCGGCCGGCTGGGGCTATCTCTCGCTGCTGCTGGGAGCCGCCTGCATGGCCTGCGACCGGTACTTCGGCCTGACCTCCGGCTGGATAAGGAACCTCGCCACGGCGCAGGCCGTGCAGCGACGGCTTCAGGTACTGCAGTTCGACTGGGCGTCGGAGTGCGTACGGGAGGTGCTCGGGCCGACCGAGGGCACGGCGAGCGAGGCGGCCGAGCGGTGCCTGGGGGTGCTGCGCCGGTTCTCGGAGGACATCACGGATCTCGTACGGTGCGAGACCGCGGACTGGATGGTGGAATTCCGGGCCGGGCCTGCGCCGATGGGGATGCAGGCACTGGTCTCGGGGAGCGGGATCGGCGGGCGTACGGAGCCGGGGGCGGCGCAGGGGCGGTTCCCGATGCAGTCGGTGACCCGGCCGAACATGCCGCGGCAGCGCCCACCGGAGTCACCCCGGTGACGGCGGTCCCGGTGGGCGGTGACTCCGGTGGGCGGTGACCTCGGCGGTCCGGGCCGCCGCGTCAGCTGAAGATGATCATGGAGCCTTGCGCGAGGCTGCGGGTCGCCGCCGCGTGCAGGCCCAGCCAGACGTGCCGCTCCCGGGCGAACGGACTGTCGTCGTACGGAATCGGGCTCGCCGGCTCCTCCAGCGAGGTCGGCGCGATGGGCGGCAGCGGGGCGGCCGGCGGGTTCGCCGGGTCGATGCCGATGGACGGAGCAACGTACTCCAGCTCCCGCAGCAGCCCGTGCGCCGAGCCGAGCGGGCCGCCGCCCTCCAGCAGCTGGTCGTTGGAGAGCGGGGAGGGGAAGTCCACGGGGACGTACGCCCCCGCATGGTCGAAGTGCCAGACCAGGTGGGACTGCCGCGCCGTCGACTCGAACATTTCCAGCAGCTGCTCGTAGTCGCCGCCCAGTTCGTCGACCGGCGTGACGGCGAGACCGCTCAGCTGCAGCAGATAGGCGCGGCGCAGGAAGTGCAGTGCGTCGTAGTCGAAGGCCGCGACCGGGGCCACATCGCCGGTCAGACCCGGCATGTAGGCGTAGACGGGTACGGCCGGGAGCCCGGCCTCGCCCAGCGCGTTGTCGTAGACGGCTATCTCTTCGGCGAACGGGTTGTCGGGGCTTTGGCACAGCACATCGACGAGGGGGACCAGCCACAGGTCACAGGCCACGAAGTCTCGCTCTCCCACAGGATCTCGCGCGGTTCGCGCGATGGTCGGGACAGCGTAATGCGAGGGGACCGCCGCGCACAGTGGTCCTTCATGTCCGGCTGCGGAACACCTCGCTGCCGGACCGTCAGCCGCCGTGCCCCGGATGCGGCGGGCCGCCGGCCGCGAGCCGCTCCGCCCAGCTCAGCGCGTGGGCGTTGTGGCCGTCGATCACCGCGCGCACCGCGTCGCGGTCCCCGAGCGTGATCGCCGCGACCAGGTCCGGGTGGCCGCTCCAGAGCCAGTCGCGCACATCCCCGTCGCTGCGGAGGTACGGCACGGCGAACACCCAGGCCTGGATGCGCAGCCGGTGCAGGAAGTCGGTGATGTACGTGTTACCGACGAACGCGCCCAGCTCACGCCAGAAGCGCAGGTCGTACCCGATGAGGATGTCGAGGTCACCGCCCCGCGCCGCCCGTGCGGCCTCCTCGGCGCGACGGCGCACGGAGACCAGCGCGTCGCGGCACTTCGCCGACTGCGCACCCTTCGGGCGGACCGGCCCGTCGAAGATGCTGCGGATGACTCCGTCGACGACCAGGGTGCGGGCCTCGACGATCGCCCGGTAGTCGGCCACGGTGAACTCGTACACCCGGAACCCGCGGTGCTGGTCGGATTCGAGCAGGCCCTGCGCGGAGAGATCGAAGAGCGCCTCGCGGACGGGCGTCGCGGAAACCCCGTACTGCTCGGCGATCTGCTTGACGGTGAATTCCCGCCCCTGCTGCAAACGCCCGGCGAGCACCTCGTCACGCAGCGCGTCCGCGATCTGCTGCCGCAGCGTACTGCGGGTCACAGTTCCACTCGCGCGCATGGCGACCCTCCCTTTTCGGCTTCGGGCCACCTTAAGCCAGGGCCGGTGTGCCCGGATCCGGGCACAGGGGAGGGCCGCCATGCGGACGGCCCGCGGAATGCGGGCGGGAGCGTGTCAGACGGTGTGCTCGTCCGCGACGGACAGGGCCACGTCCAGAGCCGCCAGACCCTCCTTGGCCTCGGCCTCCGTGACGTTGCAGGCCGGAACGGCGTGGGTGCGGTTCATGTTGATGAAGGGCCACAGGCCGTTCTTCTTGCAGGCCGCGCCGAACGCCGCCATCGGCGCATTGGCCTCGCCTGCGGCGTTGTACGGGACCAGCGGCTCCCGGGTCTCCTTGTTGCGGACCAGGTCCAGCGCCCAGAACGCGCCGAGACCGCGCACCTCGCCGACCGACGGGTGGCGCTCGGCGAGCTCACGCAGGCCGGGGCCGAGGACGGTCTCGCCGATGCGGGCGGCGTTCTCGACGACCTTCTCGTCCTCCATGACGCCGATGGTGGCGACGGCCGCGGCGCAGGCCAGCGGGTGACCGGAGTACGTGAGTCCGCCCGGGTAGGGGCGGGTCTCGAAGGTGGCGGCGATCTCCGCGGAGATCGCGACACCGCCGAGCGGTACGTAACCGGAGTTGACGCCCTTGGCGAAGGTCATCAGGTCGGGTGTGACGTCGAAGTGCTCGGCGGCGAACCATTTGCCGGTGCGCCCGAAGCCGGCCATCACCTCGTCGAGGATGAAGACGATGCCGTACCGGTCACAGATCTCGCGGACGCCCGCGAGGTAGCCGGGCGGAGGCGTCATGATGCCCGCCGTGCCGGGGATCGTCTCCAGGATGATCGCGGCGATGGTCGCGGGCCCCTCGAAGGCGAGGGTGTCCTCCAGGTGCTGAAGGGCGCGGGCGCACTCCTCGGCCTCGGTCTCGGCGTAGAACGGCGAGCGGTAGAGGAACGGCGCCCAGAACCGTACGACACCCGCCGAGCCGTTGTCGGACGGCCAGCGGCGCGGGTCCCCGGTCAGGTTGATCGCGGTGGAGGTGGCGCCGTGGTACGAGCGGTAGGCGGAGAGCACCTTCGTACGGCCGGTGTGCAGCCGGGCCATCCGGACGGCGTTCTCGACGGCCTCGGCGCCGCCGTTGGTGAAGAAGATCTTGTCCAGGTCGCCGGGGGTCCGCTCGGCGATGAGGCGTGCGGCCTCGGAGCGGGCCTCGATCGCGAACGCGGGAGCGAAGGTGGCGAGCTTGCCCGCCTGCTCCTGGATCGCGGCGACAACGGTGGGGTGCTGATAGCCGATGTTGGTGTAGACGAGGCCGCTGGTGAAGTCCAGGTAGCGGTTGCCGTCGTAGTCCCAGAAGTACGCGCCCTCGGCGCCGGCGACGGCGAGCGGGTCGATCAGGCCCTGGGCGGACCAGGAGTGGAACACGTGCGCACGGTCGGCGGCCTTCACGGCCGCACCGGCCGCGGAGTCGACCTGCGGAGCGTGGGAGGCATGGGAGGCATGAGGGGTCATGCGGCGAGCGTAGGTCGTGCGGTGAGCGGCTCGACATGGCCAACCTGTATGGCGTGGGGCGGTTTGGTGGGCAGGGTGTCGGGTCGGCACGGGAGGATACGGTGCGGGTGCTGGAACGGCTGTCGGTTGCAGTCGACGCGGTGACCGGCGCACAACCCACCCCGCCCAGCGCGTGAACCCCGTCCTGTCCAGCGGCTGAACCCGGCCCGTCCGGCGCTTGAGGGACGCAGCCGGCAGCGGACGAAACCGACACCCGGCCGGACTGCTGGGGCGTGACGTGCGCGGCTATTCTCGACCCGTCCGGCGTGTCGCCGCACGGGGGAGGTTGCACACCATGGAAAAGCTCGGGTCCGCCGACCCGCAACGCATCGGTGCGTACCGCCTGCTGGGGCGGCTCGGCGCGGGCGGCATGGGGCAGGTCTATCTGGCCCGGTCCGATCGGGGCCGTACCGTCGCGATCAAGCTGGTACGCCGGGAGCTCGCCGAGCAGCAGGAGTTCCGCGACCGGTTCCGCCAGGAGGTGCAGGCCGCACGCCAGGTCGGCTCGACGTGGACGGCCCCCGTGCTGGACGCCGACACCGAGGCCGCCGTGCCGTGGGTCGCGACCGGATACGTCGCCGGGCCGTCCCTCCAGGTCACCGTCTCCGGGCGCGCGGGCGCACCGGTGGGACCGGCCTCGGGGGCCTTCGGTCCGCTGCCCGAGCGCTCGGTCCACATCCTGGGTGCGGGGCTGACCCGCGCGCTCCAGGCCATCCACTCCGCCGGGCTGATCCACCGCGACCTCAAGCCGTCCAACATTCTGCTGACGATCGACGGTCCGCGGGTCATCGACTTCGGCATAGCCCGGGCACTGGACACCGCCACCGACGGGGGTCTCACCCGCACCGGGGCGCTGGTCGGTTCGCCCGGTTTCATGGCGCCGGAGCAGGTGCGGGGCGAGCGGGTGACCGTGGCGTGCGATGTGTTCTGCCTCGGCTCGGTGCTGGCGTACGCGGCGACGGGCAGGCTTCCGTTCGGCGGGGCGGAGAACGAGGTCCATGCGCTGATGTTCCGGATCGCACAGGAGGACCCGGACCTGACCGGCGTCCCGGTGGATCTGGTCGACCTCGTCCGGGACTGCCTCCTCAAGGACCCGGCCGCCAGGCCGACGACGGACGCGATCCTGGAGCGGCTGGCGGAGGACGAGCCCGCCGAACCGTGGCTGCCGAGCGCGCTCCTCGCCCAGCTGGGCCGTCACGCGGTGGAGTTGCTGGACTCGGAGGACCCGGAGGAGCCGGAACAGCCGGAACAGCCGGAACAGCCTGCGGAACCGGCTGACCCGCCCGGCCCGGAGGATGCGGTGCCCGCGGCTGCGGAACCGCCCGCCCCGCAGCCTCCCGCCCTGCAGCCTCCCGCACCGCAAGCACCCGGCGGGGTCCGTGCGATACCCACGGTGATCGGCACCTCAACCCCCATACCGGGCCCTGCCCCCGTGTACGGCTACCCGCAGTTGCCCGCCCAGCCGCACCCCGGTCAGGGACAGCCGTACGGCTACGGATATCCGCACCAGCAGCACCCCGGCTTCGGCTCCACACCTCCGTACGGCCCCCTCTATCCCGCCCCCGCCCCACAGCCCGAACCCGCACGCCGCACGGCGGGTTCGACCGTCGCTCTCATCGTGGTCGCCGTGCTCGTCGCGATCGGTGCGGGCGGTTCGGTGTACGCGCTCATGACCGACAACGGTACGAAGTCCGGTGCTTCCCCGAACAGTTCGCTCACCCCGTCCGCGTCCGACGGCCCGGCCGAGGAGCCGTCGGACTCCCCCTCCGACGCCTCCCCGCCCCCCTCCGACGAGGAGAAGAACGGCGACGGCTCCATCCCCGAGGGCTACCTCGGTACCTGGTCCGGCAGCATCGACAACCCCACCGGTCACTCCACCCGCGAACTCGTCATCCAGCAGGGCAAGGTCGGCCAGACCGTCCTCACCCTCACCGCGAAGGGTCCGATCGACACCGGCGGCACCTACCGCTGCGTCTTCCAGGCGGACCTGACCGACGAGCCGTCCCCCGACGGACCGGTCCACATCGGACCCTCCACGATCACGCTCGGCGAACCCATGTCGTCCTGCACCCCCGGCAAGGCCACCACGCTGACGCTGTTGCCGGACGGCAGTCTGCGCCGCGAGAACCCGGACAACGGCGAGAAGATCACGTACACGAAGACCGGCTGAAGGGTTCAGCCGAGCAGCGCTGCGGCCGCGTTGAGCAGCAGGAGCGGATGGACGAACCTGCCGGGCGCCGTCGGCGGAAAGCACGGGGTCTTGCACCCAGACGCCGCGCGCCGGGCGCCCATTTTGTCAGCTCCTCTAGGGCCTGTTCTGAGTTCCCCGTCGTCCGCGCGAAGCGCGGGCGCAGCGGGAACTCAGAACAGGCCCTAAGTGGCCGGAGCCTCGGCAAGAGCGCCCAGGGTGGCCCGGACCTTGGCCCGTCCCCGTTCGGCGGCGCCCCGGAACCGGGCGTGTGCGGGATTCGCCGAGGGTGGCGCACAGACTCGGCAGGCCGCCGAGTCCGCGACCGGCACTCCGCACTCCGGGCACTCGGCGCGCGGCGCGAGCGGCGCGGGCGGCACAGGGGGTTCGGGCCGGACGGGCATCTTGCGGGTCAGCCGGTCGCCGATCAGGCCCGGCGCCGTCAGCACGGGCGTGGGCAGGCCACTGGTCAGCGCCTCCCGCACCTGGGCGTCGGTCGCCCCGGCCGCCCGCCACTCCTCGACCCGGGGCGCCAGCCGCACGGCCTCTGCGGTGCCGAGCGTGAGCCGGGGGTCACGGCGGCCGAGCGAGAGTTCACGCCGGGTCGGTGACACCCGCAACGTCCAGTGCCCGGAAAGCCAGCCACAACTCGTAACGCGCACTGGGCGTTTGGAGCAGTGAGCGCTGAAGTGCCGCTTCGAGTCGGGTGAGACGCTTGCGGGCGCCCGGCACGGAGATTCCCAACGTCGCTGCGGCCGGAGCCAGTTGGGCCTCGCACTCCAGCCAGGACCGGACCGTCGCCTCGGCCGTCCCGCCGTTCCGGCGGAGCGGTTGCAGTTGCTGGGCCGCCCACTCCCGCACGTCGGGGCGGCGCAGGATCTCGTCCAGGGAGCGGGCCCCCTTCTCGGGCTCGGCAGGTCGGGGTGCGCGGGCGGGTGTGGCGCGGATCCGCAGCGCCAGGTCGAGTGCGGCCTGGTCGGCGAGCCGGTTGAGGTCGCGTCCGAGCAGCTCGCCGATCAACCGCAGCCGCGCGGACAGGGTGTTGCGATGGATCTTCAGATGCTTGGTCGCGTGGGACGAGAACGCGAGCCAGGAACCCAGCGTCGCCGCCAGTTCCTGACTGCCGGGGTCCTGGCTGCGCCGGGGCAGATAGGTGAGGAGCGGCGCCAACAGGACGTCGGCCCACTGTGCACCCTCGGCGCCGACGAGCAGCGCCGGTTCCGGCGCCGAGCCGAACCGGGCGTGGCGGACCGGCAGTCCGCGGGCGACCGCCAGGGCATGGAACGCCTGCCGGTATCCGGTCGCCGTGTCGCTGAGCGGAACCTCCTCGCTCACGCCGACCACGCAGTCGTCCACCGCGACGGCGACTTCGCGGCCGAGTCGCGGCTCGGTCCCGCCCGGGCCGGCGGGCACGATGAGGATCAAGTGGCGTGCGTACACCGGACACCGCACGATCCAGGACCGTCCGCCGGAGAGATCCATGCAGACCTTCGCCACCTCGTCCCGCCGCCCGCCCGGGCACTCCACCACGCACACCTGGACGGGGTCCGGCAGCCTGGGCTTCAGGGCGCCCGCGACCTGGTGGGCGATGGAGAGCTGGCCGGTCATCAGCAGATGCAGCACCGCTTCCCGGCCGCGGGACTCCGCGAGGTCCACGCGGCGGCGTTTGCGCTCGACCGATTCGGCCGCCCAGCACATGGCCAGGGGCATCACCGCGTCGGCAAGGAGCGTGGCCAGCCCGTCCGGCAGCGGACGGCGCGTGACGACGGCGAGGACCGGGACGCGGACGTCACGGGCATCGGGCGGGCCGTCGAGAGGGAACAGCAGAGCGGTGTCCGGGCCACGGTCGAGAGTGAAGGAGCGTGCGCCGCGGGCCGTCAGTTCCCTGGCGCCTTCGGAGGCGAGCGTGACGGCCGCGGCGCTCGTGCGGTCCGAGATCCGCGCCACGGCGTGCAGGACGGTTCCGTCGTCGTGGAGCAGTCCGGCCCAGCCGTCGGCGCATCCCGACAGCCAGCGCAGCAGTTCCTGCACGCCACCGACGCGGGCCAGGCGGTGCATCCGCAGTACGTCGTCGGCCCGTTCCCGCGCTCGCACAGGCCCTCCGCTCCGTACTCGTACCTGTCCGTCCCTGCTTCTGTCCCCCGCTGTGGAGAAAACCGGAGTGCAAAGTACCGGTCGCCGGTCTGGCTGTGCGGACTGTTACCCCCGCGATGCCCACACCGTGCGAATTGAATCTTACTGTCGGGTACTCGCCGACCTACAGTCCGAACGTGTTCCGCGGACGGCATGCATGTCGGGGGATGTCGGGTGCCGTCCGTGGGCACAGAGGCGTCGAGTAACGGCGTGGTGAACGACGGCAGCGGTCCACGGGGGTGGTCGCTGTCGCCGGCCGCGCGTCGCCGGACCTCGCGATTGCCAGTGGTGCCCTCCAGGGCCTGTTCTGAGTTTCCCGTCGTCCGCGCGAAGCGCGGGCGCAGCGGTGGTCGGTGCGGCGAGCGCGCGTGCCGGGCGTCGGGGCGCAGGCGGGGAACTCAGAACAGGCCCTAGCGTCGGACGCCGTCCGGTCCGACGGAGAGAGGCCCCGCCATGGAGTTGACCTTCTCCGACGGCTCGGTGCTGCTCCAGGCGGGGTACGAGGACGATGTCGCTTCCCAACGACTGCCCGCAGCCCTGCGTGCCGGCGGCACGGCACCGGCTGGGCAGATCCGCCGTGCGGCCCACCGCGGCAAGCAGCTCGATCGGGAACTCCGGGTCGGCCCGGCCCACGGCCGACGCCGGCCACCGGTCGCTCTCCGGCACTCGCCGGACCTGCATGCCGCCCGCAGGGCCGCACAGCTGGGCGTGAACTGCACGAACTGACCGTCGAGCTCACCAGACGCACCCTCCGCGGGCTGAACGCGCGGAAGGGGCCGGGGCTGGGCAGCCGCCCCGGCCCCCTCCGCGTTGTCCCGTCCTACAGGAAGGAGTTGATCTCGATGGTCTCGGTACGGCCGGGGCCGACACCGATCGCGGAGATCGGGGCGCCGGACATGTCCTCCAGCGCCTTCACGTACGCCTGCGCGTTCTTCGGCAGATCACCGAAGGTCTTGGCCTTCGTGATGTCCTCGGACCAGCCCGGCAGCATCTCGTAAACCGGCTTCGCGTGGTGGAAGTCGGTCTGGCTGTACGGGAGTTCCTCGACGCGCTTGCCGTCGATCTCGTAGGCGACACACACCGGGATCTGCTCCCAGCCGGTCAGCACGTCCAGCTTGGTGAGGAAGAAGTCGGTGAGACCGTTGACCCGGGTCGCGTACCGTGCGATCACCGCGTCGAACCAGCCGCAGCGGCGGTCGCGGCCGGTGGTGACACCGCGCTCGCCACCGATCCGGCGCAGCGCCTCGCCGTCCTCGTCGAGCAGCTCCGTCGGGAACGGACCGGCGCCGACGCGCGTGGTGTACGCCTTGAGGATGCCGATGACCCGGCTGATCTTCGTCGGGCCCACACCGGAACCGGTGCAGGCGCCGCCCGAGGTCGGGTTCGACGAGGTGACGAAGGGGTACGTGCCGTGGTCGACGTCGAGCAGCGTGCCCTGACCGCCCTCGAAGAGGACGACCTTGCCCGCGTCGATGGCGTCGTTGAGGATCAGCGTCGTGTCCGCGACGTACGGCTTGATCTGCTCCGCGTACTGGAGCATCTCCTCGACGATCTTGCCGGACTCGATGGCACGGCGGTTGAAGACCTTGGCGAGGAGCTGGTTCTTCTGCTCCAGGGCCGCCTCGACCTTCTGCTCCAGGATCGACTCGTCGTACAGGTCCTGGACGCGGATGCCCACACGGTTGATCTTGTCGGCGTACGTCGGGCCGATACCGCGGCCGGTCGTGCCGATCTTCCGCTTCCCGAGGAACCGTTCCGTCACCTTGTCGACGGTGACGTTGTACGGAGTGATCAAATGAGCGTTGCCGCTGATCAGCAGCTTGGACGTGTCCACGCCGCGCTCGTTGAGCCCACTCAGCTCGGAGAGCAGGACCGCCGGGTCGACGACGACACCGTTACCGATGACCGGGGTACACCCCGGCGAAAGGATTCCGGAGGGGAGGAGATGAAGTGCGTACTTCTGGTCGCCGACGACCACCGTGTGGCCGGCATTGTTACCGCCTTGGTAACGCACCACATAGTCCACGGATCCACCGAGGAGGTCGGTGGCCTTTCCCTTGCCCTCGTCACCCCACTGAGCACCGAGCAGCACAAGTGCGGGCACAGGCGTACACCCCTTCCGGGCGGGGCATGTCCAAGGTCAGGGGGCGTACGTCAACGCCGTACATGCCGTACGACGATGTACGACGAAGCCTGAACCGTCGAACCGGTTGCCCCGGAATAGACGAAGCCCCTGGCGCAATAGCGCAAGGGGCTCTTGCACCAAGATGCTACCCGAGGAAGGACCGAGGTGTCGGCTGCCCAGCCCCCCGGCGACGGTACGCACCAGCTGCTGGTGGTCATCGACCCTGTCGCCCGCCGGACCGACGGCGAGTCCGTCCGGATCGCGAAGGACGTGCTGAGCGCCGGTTCGCACGCCAAGATCTGCCTCCCGGACAGTCCGGAGGAGTTCGCGCGGGCCTTGTCCCGCCGGGGCACCAGGCGGCCGGTGGTCGTCGGCGACGACCGGTCGCTGCTGCGCGCCGTGACCCTCCTGCACCGGGAGCGGGAGCTGGCCGGTGCAGCGCTCTCGCTGGTCCCGGTGGGTGCCGCGGCCGCGCTGGAACTCGCGCATTCGCTCGGCGTGCCCCTGGGCGCGGTGGCCGCGGCGCGCGCGGCACTGGACGGGGTGGTGCGCCGGCTCGACCTGCTGGTCGACGACAGCGACGGCGTCGTCCTGGGTGCCCTGCGCATCCCCGCCCTGACCGCAGTACCGGGGACGGCGGCGGCGCACACGGGCGTCACGGCGGTCTGGGACACCTGCCGCTCCCTCGTACGGACCCTGGTCCGCCCCGCCCCGTCGCAGGCCACGCCCGTCCCGCCCCGCGCCCATCGGCTGCGGGTCGAGGTGGACGGGGTGCTGGTGAACGATCTGGACCGGCCGGTCGAATCGGTGACGGTGAGCCCGCAGGGCGGTGAGGGGGGTCTGGCGGACGTGGTGGTCCGGACGACGGCCGGCGAACCGGTGACCGCGGAGGCGAAGGCGGTCACGGTCTCCGGCGCGGACTTCCGCTACCGGGCGGACATACAGGTCGGCGGCCCGGTCCGGACGAGGACATGGACGATGCGGGCGGGTGCGTGGGGGCTGATGCTGCCGGTGGCGGCGGAGAGCGGCTGATCCCCGCGCCGGGGGCGCGCACGTGAGGGTTCAGGGGACCTGTCGCACCTGCCGCGGCCGACCCCGGCACACCGAGCGCGGGTGCGGAAAGAGGCGCACCCTGGTAGCAGGTCCTGGAGGTGTTCGCCATGATGAAAACCGCTGTCGGATGGCACATTGATCTGGAATTCGAGGAAGACAACCACCGCACCCGCGCCGCCGCCCTCGTACGGCTTCCCGACGGGAACGAGGTACGTGCGCACGGATACGCAAGCCGCCACCCCTCCGACGCCCAGCAGCCGAGGGTCGGCGAGGAGATCGCGGGTGCCAGAGCACTGAACGAACTCGCCATGAACCTGCTGACCAAGGCGCACGACGAGATCGACGAGGCGTCCGGCCGGACGTCGCACCCGCTGACCTGAGCCCGTTCCGAGCCGAGGCCCAGGACCCTGTGTCCCGGGCCTCCTGTCCGAGGGCTGTCCCCTAGGGCCTGTTTTGAGTTCCCCGCCTGCGCCCCGACGCCCGGCACGCACGCTCGCCGCACCGACCACCGCTGCGCCCGCGCTGCGCGCGGACGACGGGGAACTCAGAACAGGCCCTAACGGCCTCCCCGGAGGGCGCACAGCGAGAGCTGCGGCGCCTCGCCGCGTTGCCGGAACACCCGAATACGCCCGGTACAATGCCGCTCCTCCGCCTTGCGACGCACCGCATCCGACGCCGGGCGCCGATGCACCGGGGACTGCGCGGCAGCCCTCAGCTCCTCCGTTCCGGGACGTCGAACTTCTTGCGGTGGTCGCGCCAGCGGTCCATCAGGCCGACCAGTTCCGTCTGCAGGAACTCGAAGAACGCCGCAGTCTCCGCGAGCCGCGCACCGGCGGGCGTGTCCGGGCCGAGGGTCTGTGCGCCCTCCTTGAGGGTGTGCTCCCAGCGAGTCAGGGCCCGGTCGCGGCTGGCGAAGGTGGCGTACCAGATCTCGCTGTGCAGGCGGTAGCGGTCCCTGCGCGAGCCCGGGTCGCGTTCGCGGCCGACCATGCTGACCTGCGTGAGGTAGTTGATCGCCCCGGAGACCGCGGCCGGGCTGATCCGAAGCTGCTCGCTGAGCTCCGCCGAGGTCATGGAGCCGTCGTCGTCCGCGAGCAGCGCCGCGAAGACGCGGGACGCCATCCGCTGCATGCCCGCCTCGGTCATCTCGGCCGCGAAGCGCTCCACGAACCGCGACACGGCCTCCTCGTCGCGCGCGTGCTCGGGCTCGGGCTCGGGCTCGCGCTCACGCCCGTCCGCGCCGGTTTCGCTGCTCATCGCCCCATCGTCTCCCCTGAAATGTCCTGCGGGTTCCCCGGCTCCGGGCCACACCCTGACTTTATACGCTTCCTTAACTTCACAAGTTTGTGAATATAGCGTACGTTCAGAAACATGACGAAGGCAATCACCGTGGCCGGACTGCACAAGTCGTTCGGGCGGACACACGCGCTGGACGGCCTCGACCTCGCGGTCGAGACCGGTGAGGTTCACGGCTTCCTCGGGCCGAACGGTTCCGGGAAGTCCACCACCATCCGGGTCCTGCTGGGCCTGCTGCGGGCCGACTCCGGCGCTGCCCAGCTGCTCGGCCGGGACCCCTGGAACGACGCGGTCGAGCTGCACCGGCGGGTGGCATACGTCCCCGGTGACGTCACCCTGTGGCGCAACCTCTCCGGCGGCGAGGTGATCGACCTGTACGGCCGGCTGCGCGGAGGCCTCGACCCGGCCCGCAGGGCCGCCCTCATCGAGCGGTACGAACTCGACCCCACCAAGAAGGGGCGTACGTACTCCAAGGGCAACCGGCAGAAGGTCGCCCTCGTCGCCGCGTTCGCCTCCGACGTGGATCTGCTGATCCTCGACGAGCCGACCAGCGGGCTCGACCCGCTCATGGAGGAGGTCTTCCAGAGCTGCGTCGCCGAGGAGCGCGAGCGCGGACGGACGATCCTGCTCTCCAGCCACATCCTCAGCGAGGTCGAGGCGCTCTGCGACCGGGTGAGCATCATCCGGCAGGGACGCACGGTGGAGACCGGTTCCCTGGCGGACATGCGGCACCTGACCCGTACGAGCATCACCGCCGAACTGGCCGGCGCGCCCAACGGGCTCGCGAACCTGCCCGGCGTGCACGGCATCGACATCCAGGGCATGCGGGTCACGCTCCAGGTCGACACGGACAAGCTCGACGCCGTCCTCAGGTCGCTCACCGCGTCGGGCGTACGGTCGCTGACCAGCACCCCGCCGACGCTGGAGGAACTCTTCCTGCGGCACTACGCCGCGGACACCGACGAACGCGCGGGGGTGACGGCGCGATGACTTCCGTAACCGTGCCCGCGACCGGTGCCGGACGCCCCGCCCGGGGCGGGCAGCTCACCAGCACCGGAGCCCTGCTCAGGCTCGCGCTGCGACGCGACCGGATCATGATGCCGATCTGGGTGATCGTGCTCGGCGGGTCGTTCTCCTCCGTCGGGAAGTCCTTCTCCTCGCTGTACGACACCGCGGCCCAGCGCGCCGAACTCGCCGCGTCGATGAACGGCAACAGTTCGCTGCGCGCGGTGTACGGACCCGTCTTCGACGACTCCGTCGGCGGGCTCGTCACCTGGCGCATGGCCGGCTTCGGCGCCGCGCTGGCAGCCGTGATGAGCCTGATCATCGTCATCCGGCACACCCGCGAGGAGGAGGAGACCGGCCGCCAGGAAATGCTCTCCTCCGCCATGGTGGGGCGCCGCGCCCCGCTGACCTCCGCCCTCCTCGCCGCGTTCGTCGCCAACGCCGCGCTCGCCCTGATGATCGTCGCCGGGATGGCCGGGTCCGGAGCGGGCGGCGCCGGAGCGGTGGCGCTCGCGCTGACGGTCGCCGGAATCGGGGTGCTGTTCGCCTGCACCGCGGCGATCGCCGCCCAGCTCACGGAGAGCGCACGGCTCGCGAAGGGGCTGACGGCGGCGGTGATCGGCGCCGCGTTCGTCCTGAAGGCGGCGGGCGACTCGTCGACGGACGACGCCTCGTCCGTACTGAACTGGCTCTCGCCGATCGGCTGGGCGGAGAACGTCCGTGCCTACGCCGGCGAACGGTGGTGGGTGCTGCTGGTGATCGGCGCGGCGGCGCTGATCCAGGGCGGGATCGCGTACATCCTGGCCGGGCGGCGCGATATCGGCATGAGCTTCCTGCCGCCCCGTCCCGGACCCGCGTCGGGGCGGATCTCCACGGCTTTCGGGCTGGCACTGCGGCTGCAGCGCGGCGCTCTGATCGGATGGACGCTGTCGTTCGCCGCGGTCGGCGCCGTCTTCGGCGGGCTCACCGGCGGGGCGGCGGACATCGTCGGCACCAACGAGAAGACGAAGGAGATCTTCGAGCGGATGGGCGGACAGGCCGGTCTGACCGACGTGTTCCTCGCCGCGATGGTCGGGATGCTGGGGATGGTGGCCGCGCTGTACATCGTCGCGTCGGTGCTGCGGCTGCACGGCGAGGAAACCGCGGGGCGCGCCGAACCCGTGCTGGCGGGCGGGGTGAGCCGGATCGGCTGGGCGGCCGGACACCTGGTCATCGCCTTCGGCGGCGCGGCACTGATCATGGCGGTCGGCGGCCTCGGCCTGGCCGCAGGCTACGGCCACGAACTCCCGGCCGTACTGGGCGCGTCGCTGGCGCAGCTGCCCGCCGTCTGGCTGCTCGGAGGACTCGCCGTCCTGCTGTACGGCGCGCTCCCGAAGGCAGCGGTGGCCTCGTGGGGAGTCGTCGGGATCTGCCTGGCACTGGGGTGGATCGGACCGGCGATGAACATGCCGCAGCCGGTGATGAACCTGTCACCGTTCAGCCACCTGCCGAAGCTGCCGGGCACGGAGATGCAGTGGCCGCCGGCGCTGTGGCTCACGGCGGGCGCGGCGGTCCTGGTGGCGGCGGGACTGGGAGCGCTCCGGAGGCGGGACGTGCAGGGGTGACCGGGTGACCGTTCCTGTCCTCGATCGCCGGACGGACTTGGTGCTCAAGCCCGTCCGGCGGTCCCCCATGGCCCTGAGAGCCTGTCGGGTGACCTCTGATCGGGCGGCCACGCCCTGGCACGCACGCTTCCCGCGTTGCCGAAATGCCCTAGTAGCTCCGCTACGAGGACC
>NZ_JBEZKL010000103.1:0-26880 GCF_040704695.1 Streptomyces sp. NPDC048411 | reverse complement strand
TATCGGGGCGACCCTCCGCCTTGCGATCGCACGCACCAGACGCCGCCAGGCCCGCCCTACGGGCGGACGGCGCTACTTTCGAAACACGCCCTAGGGCGCCGAGGTGGTGAACGGCAGCCGGGTGACCCGGTCCCGCCCGCGGCCACGGACCGTGCGCCAGGTCAGCAGAGCGATGGCCCAACGATTGTGCCGACCAGTACGGACATGCCCCACACCCCCCGCGTTGAACGCGTTCAAGTGGCTTTCCGTGGCGACTCTAAGGGGTTTCTTGAACGCGTTCAAGACCGTTGTGGCGGAGGAGGGGTGACCGGGCTCGCCGCCGGCGGCAGGTTGTCCCTCATGGAGATCATTCCCGGACGTGGCGTCGACCTCGTCAAGATCGGTGAACAGCGTACCCAGGTAGAGGAGGACGACGAGCGGGCCGTCGCGGAGGGCGTGTCCAGGGCGCCGTATGCCTACTTCGACCAGGGATGGCGGGGGCGAGCGAGGTTCCTGGGTCAGCGCGGGAGGGCCACCCGGAACGCCGTGTGTCCCGGTCGGCTCGCGACATCGGCCGTGCCGCCGTGGGCGGTCACCACCGCACGGACGATGGCCAGACCGAGCCCGGTGCTGCCGGTGGTTCTTGCGCGGCTGGGGTCGGTGCGGACGAAGCGCCCGAAGATCTCCGGCCGCAGCGCGTCGGGGATGCCCGGCCCGTTGTCCGTGACGGTCAGCCGGACCTCGGCGGCGTCCGCCCGGAGCCGCACCGTCACCTCCGTACCGTCCGGGGTGTGTACCCGGGCGTTGGCGAGGAGATTGCCGATCACCTGCTGGAGCCGGTGCGCGTCGCCGGTGACGGTCACGGGCTCCTCGGGGAGGTCGAGGAGCCAGCGGTGGCCGGGGCTCGCGGCCCGCGCGTCGTCGGTCGCGTCGAGCACGAGCAGGGTCAGATCGACCGGTGCGTGGTCGAGCGGGCGCCCCGCGTCGAGGCGGGCGAGCAGCAGCAGATCGTCGACCAGGTGGCTCATCCGCCCGGACTCCGACTGGATACGTTCCAGGGCGTGCCGGACCCCGACGGGGACGGGGCCGTGGTGGCGCAGGGCGAGTTCGGCGTGGCCGCGGATGTTGGCGACGGGTGTGCGCAGCTCGTGGCTGGCGTCGGCGGCGAAGTGCCGCAGCCGTTCCTCGCTCGCCTGCCGCCGGGTGAGCGCGTCCCCGATGTGTCCGAGCATGCGGTTCAACGCGGTGCCGACCTGCCCGACCTCGGTGCGAGGATCGGTGACGGGCAGCGGGTCGGGCATGGCGACCTCGCCGCCGGCCAGCGGCAGCCGGGCCACGCCGACCGCCTGATTCGTGACGCGTCGCAGAGGGCGCAGGGAGACCCGTACCCACAGGGCTCCGGCCACCCCGGTGGCGAGCAGGACCGCGCCGAACACGACCCCCTCGACCGCTTCGAGCCGGTGCAGGGTCTCTTCCACGGGGTGCAGCGGCAGTCCGGTGATCAGCACGTCCCGGTCGTCGCCGGTGACGGCCGCGACCCGGTAGCCACCGAGCGCGGCGAGCCGCACGCTGCGGCCCTTCCCGTCGTCGGGCACAGCCGCGAGCGTGCGCAGGTCGTCGGCGGTCAACGGCACTGTGCGGACGTTCTGTTCATCGACCACGGCGGCCTGGGTCACCCGGCTGTTCGCCAGTCTCGCGCCGAAGGTGGAGTCGGCCTGGCCCCGCGAGTCGGGGCGGTTGTCGGCGTCCGGCGCGGCTTCGTGCTCCAGGCTTGCGGGGAACCTGCCGCCGGACGCGGTCAGCTGCTGGTCCAGGCGGCCCACCAGGAAGCCCTCGAGGGCGAAGACGGTGGTGAGTCCGACCGCGAGACATGCGGCGGCGAGCAGCAGGACGAGACCGGCGGTGAGCTGCCCGCGCAGCGTGTGCGGTGGCGGCCGCCTCATGACGGATCCGGTTTCAGGACGTACCCCACTCCGCGCACCGTGTGGATCATGGGAGCGCGGCCCGCGTCGATCTTCTTGCGGAGATAGCTGATGTACAGCTCGACGACATGGGCGCGGCCGCCGAAATCGTATGCCCAGACCCGGTCGAGGATCTGCTGCTTGGACAGCACCCGGCGCGGATTGCGCATCAGGAAGCGCAGCAGCTCGAACTCGGTGCGGGACAGCTCGACGATGGCGCCGCCGCGCCGGACCTCCCTGGCCTCCTCGTCCATGGTGAGCTCGCCGACGGTCAGCCGGTGCCGGCCCGGCTCACTGGCCATCCCCGCCCGCCGCAGCAGCCCGCGCAGCCGGGCGAGGACCTCCTCCAGACTGAACGGCTTGGTCACGTAGTCGTCGCCGCCCGCAGTGATCCCGGCGATGCGGTCCTCCACCGCGTCGCGGGCGGTCAGGAACAGCACGCACACCTCGCGGGCCTCGCGGCGCAGTTCCCGCAGCACGCGCAGCCCGTCCATGTCGGGCAGCATCCAGTCCAGCACGACGGCGTCCGGCCGGAACTCGAGCGCCGTGGCCAGGGCGGAGGCACCGTCCGCCGCGGTACGGACCTGCCAGCCCTCCCCGGTCAGTGCTCCGGCCAGTACCTCGGTCAGATCGGGTTCGTCGTCGACGACCAGCACCCGGACCGGGCCCCCGTCGGGTCGGTGCAGGGGCGGCTGTGCGCGGTGGTTGTCCATGTTCTGTCCAGCATGCCCCGGCGCGGACGGCGGCGAGCCGCCGGGGACCTGTGAGTTCCCTCTGAGTTGCCTCTGCATTCCCCCACGGGAATCCCGGCGGACCGGGGGCGGCCGCCGCCCATTCAGAAGGTACGCAGAGGATGCGCTGCGAGGCTTGCCGCCGTCGGCCGCCCCAGCGGTCCCTTACGAGGGGAGCCCCATGACCACCACAGCCCCCGCCTCACCGTACGCGAGCAAGGGCACACGTCACCGCCGCCCGCCGCGCAGCGTCGCCCCGCATCTTGTGTCCGCCGTCATCTACGCGGGGGCCGCAGCCGTCCTCGCCCTGTGGTGGAGCGACACGTCCGCCGTCGTCGGCACGGCGGGCCGGCTGACCAACGCGGGGCGCATCACCGGGCTGCTGGCCGGGTACACGTGCGCGGTCCTGGTGGTTCTGATGGCCCGCGCCCCCCTGCTGGACCACAGCATCGGCACCGACCGGCTGGCGCGCCTGCACGCAGCCGGTGGCCGGTGGACCGTCTCCCTGGTCCTGGCCCACACCCTTCTCGTCATCTGGGGCTACTCCCTCAGCGCCCACACGGACGTGGTGAGCCAGACCTCCGCCCTGGTCCTGCACTACCCGGACCTCCTCAAGGGCACCGCGGGCTTTCTGCTTCTCCTCCTCACCAGTGCCGTCTCCGCCCGCGCCGCCCGCCGCAGGATGAGCTACGAGACCTGGCACTACCTCCACTTCGCCACCTATCTGGCGATCTTCCTCGCCTTCGGGCACCAGCTCTCCGACGGCGCCGACTTCGTCGGCAACCGACCCGCGCAGCTGGCGTGGTACGCCCTCTACCTGGGCGCCGCCGCCCTGGTCGTCTGGTACCGGTTCGCGGTCCCGGTGCGCCGCGGCCTGAGGCACCGGCTGACGGTGACCGCCGTCCACACCGAAGCCCCCGGCGTCGTCTCCGTATACCTCACCGGCGAGCGCCTCGACGAGCTGGGGGCCGAGCCGGGACAGTTCTTCCGCTGGCGCTTCCTCACCCGAGGCCTGTGGTGGACCGCCAACCCGTACTCGCTCTCCGCGCCCGCCCACCCCCGCCATCTGCGGATCACCGTCAAGGCCGACGGCGCCCACAGCGCCGCGCTGGCCCGTCTCGCACCCGGCACCCGGGTCTGGGCCGAAGGACCGTACGGGGGCCTCACCGCGCGCCGCCGTACCGCCCACCAGGTGCTCCTGCTGGCGGGCGGAGTCGGCATCACTCCGCTGCGGACCCTGTTCGAGACGCTGCCCGGACCGGTGACCCTCGTCTATCGCGCCCGAAGGATCGAGGACCTGGCGCTGCGCGCCGAACTCGACGCCATCGCCGCCCACCGCCGCGCCACGGTCCACTACGTCGTCGACGGGCATGTCCCGCTGACCGCACCGGCCCTCAGCCATCTGGTCCCCGGCCTGGCCGCGCACGACGTCTACCTCTGCGGTCCGCCCGGCATGACCGAGGCTGCGATCCGCGCCCTGCGCAACGCCGGAGTGCCGCGCCGCCGCATCCACCACGAATCGTTCACGTTCTGATGAGTGCCCCAAGGAGAAGCACCGTGCGCCGAGCCGTTCTCGCCACCACCGGCACCAGTGCCCTGGTCGTGGCCCTGCTGTCCCTGAAACCGCACCAGGCTCCAAGCCTCCTCGACGCGGGCAGGCGACCGGCGGCCACGGTCTCCCCGCGCACGTCGACCGGCGCCGCCGCCCCGACGGGCACGTTCAACGGTGATCCGGTGGACACGCGGTACGGACCGGTGCAGGTCGCCGTCACCCTCGCCAAGGGGAAGCTCACCGCCGTGCGGGTGCTCCGGGCGCCCGATGAGAACGGCCGCGACCGGGAGATCGCCGCGTTCGCGCTGCCCCGGCTCACCCGCGAGGCGCTCGGCGCCCAGAGCGCGGACATCGACTCCGTCTCCGGAGCCAGCTACACCAGTCAGGGCTATATGGAGTCCCTGCAGAGCGCATTGGACCGGGCCGGTGGCTGATCGCACGCACGGGCTGCGCCATGTCGAGCACGTGATGGGCACGGTGTTCTCCTTCGACATCAGGGACAGGCCCACCCCTGCGATCCGCCGCTCCCTCAACGATGCGGTGCGCGGGCTGCACCACGTCGACGCAGTGTTCTCCACCTACCGTCCGGACAGCGCCATCAGCCGGCTGGGCCGCGGCGAGTCCGGGCTCGGCACCTGTCCGGCGGAGGTCCGTGAGGTCCTCGACCTGTGCGGCGCTGTCACCCGGGTCAGCCGCGGCTGGTTCAGTGCCACACCGGGCGGTGTCCTCGACCCCTCCGGGCTGGTCAAGGGGTGGGCGGTCGAGGCCGCCTCGCAGCTGCTGTACGAGAGCGGCGCGCAGAACACCTGCGTGAACGGCGGCGGCGACCTTCAGCTGCGTGGCGAGGCGTGCCCCGGTGTCCCCTGGCGGATCGGTATCGCCCACCCCCTGCGCCGCGGGGCGCTGGCCACCGTCGTGTCCGGACGTGATCTGGCGGTCGCCACCTCCGGAACGGCCGAACGCGGTGCGCACATCCTCGACCCGCACACCGGCACCCCGGCCCTGGGCCTCGCGTCGATCACCGTGGTGGGGCAGGCGCTGACCCTGACGGACGCCTTCGCCACGGCTGCGTTCGCCATGGGCGGTGGGGCACGCGGCTGGCTGGAGTCGCTGGACGGGTACGAGGCGCTCGCCGTCACACCCGACGGCCGGGAGTGGCGCACCAGTGGGTTCGGCTGGTAGTTCTCCGAAACGGGTTGAAGGGTCTGATGACCTGGTCGCTCACCTGGGACGGGCCGAAGGGGTGGACGTTCCGCTTCGACGTCAAGGCGCTGCAGGGTTGCGGAGAACCCTCCGACGAGCGCGTTCGGAGGCATTCCGCCTGCCGTCCGTCGGATGGGATCGTTCGAGGAATCGGACAATCGATGGCAAAGTGTCCCCCATGGATGGTCGGGTAGTGGGTGCCCTGTCGCTCCCGGTCGACTGGCCCGCCCACCCGGAACTCAGCCTCGCCCTGAACCGTATGGGCAGCTTCGACTGGGACCTCGACCGCGGACTCATGCACATGGACCGTCCCGCGCTCGACGTGTTCGACCTGCAGGCCGATGAATACGACAACCGGCCGGAGAGCCTCTCCCTCCGCGTGCCGCCGGACGAGCGGGTACGCATTGATGCCCTGGTCTCGCAGGCACTCAAGAGCGGAGAGTGCAACTACGGCGCGTACTTCCGGATCATTCGGCGCGACGGCACGATGCGCTGGACCCACACCCAGGGCTTCATCCGCCGTGACGAGACCGGCCGCCCGCGCCGGATCATCGGCATAGTCAGGGACGCCACCCAGGAGCTGACCGATTCCACCGTCCGCCACGAGCAGGACGAGGAACGGCGCCGGCGCACGACGCTGGTGGAGGGCACCACGGCCGCCCTGGCCCACGCCCGCACCGTCAGGGACGTCATCGACGTACTCAAGAACTCCCAGGGGCTGGTCCTGCTCGGAGCCACCAGCCTCGTCATGGGGCTGATCGAGGCGGGGCGCATCCATCTGGTGGCCGACGGGCCGGAGGAGGCCTTCGTGCCGGGCACCCGGTACACCCGTACGGACGAGCCGTACCCGATGAGTGAAGTGATCCGCACCCTCGCGCCCCGCTTCATCGAGTCCGCCGAGGACTTCGCCTCCTCCTACCCGATCCTGTGGCCGCACCTCGGCGACCTCGGCATCACCTGCGCCGCCTATCTGCCGCTGATCGCCCAGGCCCGACCCATCGGCGCCCTCGGACTCCTCTACAGTGACAAGGACGGTTTCACCGGCGACGAACGCAATCTGCTGGTCGCTCTCGGCAGCTCCATCGCCCAGAGCCTGCAGCGGGCCATGCTCTACGAGCAGGAGCACGACCTCGCCCAGGGGCTCCAGCAGGCCATGCTGCCGCGCCGGGTCCCGGATGTTCCGGGCGCGCAGATCGCTGTCCGGTACCGCTCGGCGAGGCTCGGGCGGGACATCGGGGGCGACTGGTACGACGTCATTCCGCTGCCCGGTGGCCGGGTGGGCGCCGTCATCGGCGACGTCCAGGGCCACGACACGGACGCGGCTGCGGTGATGGGACAGCTGCGCATCGTCCTGCGTGCCTACGCAGCCGAGGGGCACAGCCCGGCCACCGTCATGGCCCGCGCCTCCGTCTTCCTCCATGAGCTCGACACCGACCGCTTCGCGACCTGTACCTACGCCGAGGTCGACCTGAGCACCGGGGTGGTGCAGCTCGTTCGGGCGGGACATGTCGAGCCGCTGGTACGCGACGTCGACGGCAGCTGCCGCAGGCTCCCCGCCGAGGGAGGGCTTCCGTTGGGGCTCTCGGCCGAGTTCGGCCGGCTCGAATACCCGGTCAGCACCGTCGAGCTGGACCCCGGCCAGACGGTGGTGCTCTACACCGACGGCCTGGTGGAGCTGCCGGGCGCCGATCTCGACGAGGGCGTGCAGCTGTTGACCTCCGTGATCCGGAACGGGTCGCAGGACCTTCAGAAGCTGGCCGACCAGCTGTGCGAGACGGTCGACGAGCGGGGTGGCGAGGACGACGTGGCGGTCCTGCTGCTGCGCCGCAAAGCCGCCCACGCACCGCAGCCGGGCGGCCGGCTCCGGCAGCATGTCGCCCAGAACGATCCCGAGGCGCTGAGTTCGGCCCGGCACATGATCCGGGCGGCGGTGCGGGCCTGGGGTGCGAAGGGCCGGGTGGACGAGGTCGAGCTGGCCGCCGATGAACTGATCACCAACGCGCTGATCCACACCGACGGCGGGGCGGTCGTCACCATCCGGGTACTCGCCGGCACCGAACGGCGGCTGCGGGTCGATGTTGAGGACCGGTCGAGCGCGCTGCCGCGCCCTCGTGACGCGGGGGAGTCCGGCGTGTCCGGGCGTGGGCTGCTGCTGGTGGACCGGCTGGCGGACGCCTGGGGCGTGGAATCCCGCGGCAGCGGCAAGTGCGTGTGGTGCGAGTTCATCGTCCCGAGGCGCGAGTGATATGTGGCCATGGTTGATGCCGATGGGGGTGATGCCTACTACCAGGTGGTAACAGAAGGTAACATGTCAGTACTTGACCGTAACCGATCGCGAGCGATTGACTACGACTGCGGCAGTCGTTGACTCCGGCAATCTTTGCCTTCGATGACATGAGGACCCGTTGGGCACTGAACTACTGGCACCTCTCGATCTGGCTTTCTGGCACCTCGAAACCGATGCGCACCCCATGCACCTCGGTGCGCTCGCCGTTTTCTCGCCGGCGCCCGCCCCGGCGCCGGGCGTCACCGCGGACGCCGTGGTGGAGCTGCTCGGCGCCCGCGCCGCGGCGATCCCCCGGCTGCGGATGCGCGTACGGGACGTCCTGCTGCCGGTCGGCGGCGCCGCCTGGTCCGTCGACAAGGACTTCGACGTCAGTCGGCACGTCCAGCGCGTGCTGCTGCCCCGGGACGACGAGTCGCCGGACGGCGGCTTCATGGCCGGGGCCACCCGGCTCGCCGGCGAGCTCATGGAGCGGCCGCTGGAGCGGGGGCTGCCGCCCTGGGAGATGTACGTCATCTCCGGCGCCGACGAGGGGCCCTTCGCCGTGCTCGTCAAGCTGCACCACGCGCTCGCCGACGGCATGCGCGCCGTCGCCATCGGCGCCGGGATCTTCGACGAGATCGCCTCCCTCGGAGCCCGCGCCCGCGGCGGTGCGAGCGCCCGCCGGGCGCGCCCGGTCCCGCCCCGCTCGTGGATGCCGGGGCCGCGCCAGGTGGCCGGATTCGCACTGGGCCGGATCGAGGACCTCTCGCGGGCGTTCGGGGTCGGTGCCTCCGTCGTGTGGGCCAGCCGCCTCGATCTGCGCGGCGCCCCCGCGCTCACCGCGATCTCCAGCGGCACCCGTCGGCTGGCCACCGCGGAGTTGGACGGCGAGTCCGTCCACCGGATCCGCCGGGTCGCGGGCGGGACCACCAACGACGTCCTGCTCGGCGTCGTCGCCGGAGCGCTCCGCCGCTGGATGGTGGAGCGCGGCGAGCGGCTGCCCGTCGCCGACCCACGAGCCCTCGTCCCGGTCTCCCGGCGCAGGCCCGACACCGGCGCGGCTTCCGGGAACCGGCTCTCCGCCTATCTGCTCGGACTCCCCGTCTCCGAGTCCGACCCGTGGGAGCGCATGCGCACCGTCCGCACCGCCATGGACCGCAACAAGGCCGCCGGACCACTGCGGGGTGCGGGCGCCGTCGCGGTGCTCGCCGATCAACTGCCCTCGCTGGCCCACCGATTCGGCGCCCCGCTCGCCGGCAGCGCCGCCAGGATGCTCTTCGACGTGCTGGTCACGAGCGTACCCCTGCCGCGCTCGGCACTCTCGCTGGGCGGCTGCCCGCTGCGGGCTGTTTACCCGATGGCGCCGCTGGCGCGCGGGCAGTCACTGGCCATCGCCCTGTCCACGTACGGCGGCCGGGTGCAGATCGGCCTGGTGGCCGACGGCAAGGCGGTCCCCGACCTGGAGCGGCTGGCCCGTTGCGCCGAGGACGAGCTGCACGAGCTGCTTGACCTGCTGCCGGTCGGTCAACCCTCCCAGAGGTCCCGATAGATCGGACAGATTTTGGCGGTGGTGTGGCATTTTGTGAAGCCGAGGGTGTTGACGCGTTCAAGTGATCCGATGAATATTCGCTATGCAGGAATTAACGATCATCGGTGAGGACGGCAGCGGCATGCGGCGAAACAGGCTGGGAACCAGTGCGGTCGAGGTGACCGAGCTGTCCTTCGGGGCGGCCGCCATCGGCAATCTCTTCCGTGAGGTCGACCCCGCCCAGGCCGCCGCCGCCGTGGACGCCGCCTGGGACGTGGGCGTCCGCTACTTCGACACGGCACCGCATTACGGGCTCGGCCTCTCCGAACGCAGGCTGGGCGCGGCCCTGCGTCACCGGCCGCGCGACTCGTACGTGGTCTCCACCAAGGCCGGCCGGCTGCTCGACCCCCTCCCGGCCGCCCCGATCGCGTCGTACGACGGCCTCTCCGAGGGCTTCGCCGTGCCCGCCACCCACCGCCGCCGCTGGGACTTCAGCGCCGACGGCGTACGCCGCAGCATCGAGGACAGCCTCGAACGGCTCGGTCTCGACCGCATCGACATCGCCTATCTGCACGACCCGGACGACCACGCCGAAGCCGCCTTCCGCGAGGCCTATCCGGCCCTGGAGAAGCTGCGCTCGGAAGGCGTCGTCGGAGCCATCGGCGCGGGCATGAACCAGACCGCGATGCTCACCCGCTTCCTCCGCGACACCGACGTGGACACCGTCCTCTGCGCGGGGCGCTACACCCTCCTCGACCAGTCCGCGCTTGCCGAGCTGCTGCCCGAGGCGACTGCACGCGGCCGCAGCGTCGTCGTCGGCGGAGTCTTCAACTCCGGGCTGCTCGCCGACCCGCGCCCCGGTGCGACCTATGACTACACGGCCGCCCCGCTGACCCTTCTCGACCGGGCCCTGCGCATCAAGGCCGTCGCCGAGGGCCACGGCGTGCCACTGCGCGCCGCCGCCCTGCACTACCCGCTCGCCCACCCCGCCGTCGCCACGGTGCTCGTCGGCACCCGCTCACCCGACGAGATGCGCGACGCCGCCGACCTGCTCTCCCGCGAGATCCCCGATGCCCTCTGGGACGAACTGCGCGCCGAGGGCCTGCTCACCGAGGACGGACACCGGCCATGAGAATCGCCCTGCACACCAAGGTCCGCCCCGACCGCATCGAGGAGTACGAGGCGGCGCACCGCGAAGTCCCGACGGAGCTCACCGCGGCGATCCGCGCCGCGGGCGCCACCTCCTGGACGATCTGGCGCAGCGGCACCGAGCTGTTCCACGTCATCGAGTGCGAGGACTACGCCCGGCTCCTCGCCGAACTCGAGCAGCTGCCCGTCAACGTGGCCTGGCAGGCCCGGATGGACGAACTCCTCGACGTGGCGCACGACTACTCGTCGGACGGCGCCGAAGCCGGTCTCCCCGTCGCCTGGGAGCTGTGACATGACCGGCCCGCAACGGATCGTCGACGCCCACCACCACGTGTGGGACCTGTCGGTACGCGACCAGGAGTGGATCAGCGGCGAGGAACTGGCCCCGCTCCGGCGCACCTTCACCCTGGCCGACCTGGAGCCCGAGGCCCGCGCCGCCGGGGTGCACGCCACGGTCCTCGTCCAGACCGTCACCGTCCCCGAGGAGACCCCCGAGTTCCTCGCCCTCGCCGACGGCAACGACCTCGTCGCGGGCGTCGTCGGCTGGACCGACCTCACCGCGCCCGGCATTGCCGACACCCTCGCTGCCCTGCGCGAACTCCCCGGTGGCGACCGGCTCGTAGCCATCCGCCACCAGGTCCAGGGCGAGCCCGACCCCGAGTGGCTGCTGCGCCCCGAGGTGCAGCGCGGACTGTCCGCCGTGGCCGCCGCCGGACTCGTCTACGACCTGGTCGTCCAGTCCCACCAGCTGTCCGCAACCGTCAGGGCCGCCGCGCTGCTGCCGGAACTCGCCTTCGTGCTCGACCATGCGGGGAAGCCGCCCATCGCCACGCGGAGCCTGCACCCCTGGGCGGAAGACGTCCGGGCACTGGCCGACCGGCCCAACACCGTCTGCAAACTCTCCGGCCTGGTGACCGAGGCCGACCTGCGCTCCTGGACGGTCGACGACCTCCGCCCGTACGCCGACACCGTCCTCGACGCCTTCGGGCCCGACCGCCTGATGTTCGGCTCCGACTGGCCGGTCTGCCGGCTCGCGGCGAGCTATGCGGAGGTCGTCGACGCCGCACGCGCCCTCACCGACGGACTGGGCGCGGACGAGCGGTCGGCGGTCTTCGCGACCACCGCGGAGCGGACCTACGGCCTCTGAGGGCGGTGGCAGGGGCCGGCGGGCTGCGGCATCCTGGGACCCATGCCCGAACTACCGGAGGTCGAGGCGCTGCGGGTCTTTCTCGACGAGAAACTGACCGGGAAGGAGATCGCCCGCGTCCTGCCGCTCGCGGTCAGCGTGCTGAAGACGTACGACCCACCGCTCACCGCCCTGGAGGGCGGCACCGTCACCGGCATCGCCCGGCATGGCAAGTTCCTGGACATCGGCGCGGGCCCGCTGCATCTGATCACCCATCTGGCCCGGGCGGGCTGGCTGCACTGGAAGGACAGCTTCCCCGCCGCCCCGCCGCGCCCCGGCAAGGGACCCCTGGCGCTGCGTACCGTACTCACCGGCGGGGACGGCTTCGACCTCACCGAGGCGGGCACGACCAAACGCCTCGCCGTGTACCTCGTGCACGACCCCGCAGAGGTGCCCGGCATCGCCCGCCTCGGACCCGACCCGCTCGACGCCTCCTTCGACCGGGACGCGTTCGCCGCACTGCTCGCCGGGGAACGGCGGCGGATCAAGGGCGCCCTTCGCGACCAGTCCCTGATCGCGGGCATCGGCAACGCCTACAGCGACGAGATCCTGCACGCCGCGAAGATGTCTCCGTTCACACTCGCCGCGAGCCTCACCGACGACGACATCACCCGGCTGTACACGGCCCTGCGCACCATCCTCCGCGACGCCGTCGCACGCTCCAGCGGAGTGGCGGCCGGGAAGCTCAAGGCGGAGAAGAAGAGCGGGCTGCGTGTCCACGGCCGCACGGGCGAACCGTGCCCCGTCTGCGGGGACATCATCCGGGAGGTCTCGTTCAGCGACTCCTCGCTCCAGTACTGCCCGACCTGTCAGACCGGCGGCAGGCCACTGGCCGACCGTCGCCTCTCCCGACTTCTCAAATAAGACCGACCGGCACATGGGGGGTGCGGCAGTTCAGCGGGTGGTTCCAGCAGTTGCCGCCCGTCCGCCGCACGCACCTTGAACAGAACGCGCCCGTGAATCACTCAAGCCAACACCTCCGGACACGCTCTACACTCCGGCTTCATGCTGCGCGTACTCGCCGTCGACGACGAAGCACCCGCCCTGGAGGAGCTGCTCTACCTCCTGCGCGCCGACCCCCGCATCCGCAGCGCCGAAGGCGCGACCGGGGCCACCGAGGCGCTGCGCCGGATCGGAAGCGCTGTCGACGCCGGTCCCGACGACCCGTCCGCCATCGACGTCGTCTTCCTCGACATTCACATGGCGGGCCTCACCGGCCTCGATGTCGCCCAGCTGCTGGCCGGGTTCGCGGCGCCCCCGCTCATCGTCTTCGTCACCGCCCACGAGGGGTTCGCCGTCCACGCCTTCGACCTCAAGGCCGTCGACTACGTCCTCAAGCCCGTGCGCCGCGAACGCCTCGCCGAAGCCGTCCGCCGCGTCGCCGAACAGGTCGGCGGCCGCTCCGCTTCCCTCCAGGACACCGCAGCCGACCAGATAGCCGTCGAACTGGGCGGAGTGATCCGGTTCATCCCGATCGACGACATCGCGTACGCGGAGGCGCAGGGCGACTACGCCCGGCTGCACACCGCGGGCGGCAGCCACCTCGTCCGGATTCCCCTCACCACCCTGGAGGAACGCTGGCGCTCGCGCGGCTTCGTACGCATTCACCGCCGCCATCTCGTCGCCCTCGGCCGGATCGACGAGCTGCGGCTCGACGCGGGCAGCATGAGCGTCCGAGTCGGCACCGCGGAGCTCGCCGTGAGCCGCCGCCACGCCCGCGCCCTGCGGGATCTGCTCATGCGGCAGACCGGCCGCTGACCAGGGACTACCCAGGTCCGAAACCTTCCCAGAGCGGCCCCGGCTGCGTACACTCCGGGCCCATGTCCGCAGAGTCGACGCCCCGGCGTGAAGTGGTGACGGGGGAGCCCCGGCGGGTGCGCCCGCTGCCCCGCTACCGCACCCAGTCGGAGATCGACGAGCATACCGCGCTCGGCGGCGCCTACGTCCGCTCGCTGATGCGCAGCCAGCTGCGCGCCGGACTCACCGCGTTCACCGTCCTCGCCGTCGTCGTCGGCACGCTGCCGCTGGTCTTCGCGGCGCTGCACAGCGCCGCCGTCGTCTGGACGGTCCTCGGCTTCGCCGCCTACCCGCCGCTGACTCTGATCGCCTGGTGGTACGTGCGGCGGGCCGAGCGCAACGAGCGCGACTTCGCCCGGCTCGTGGAAGGCCGCCCCGCACAGTGAGCCGCACGTACGCGGTGGTGTCCGTCGCCGCCGTCGTTCTCGCCACCGTCCTCGTCGGCGGTTTCGGGCTGCGCATCTCCCGTACCACCTCGGACTTCTACGTCGCCTCCCGCACCGTGCGCCCACGGCTCAACGCCGCCGCGATCAGCGGCGAGTACCTCTCCGCCGCCTCCTTCCTCGGTATCGCCGGCCTGGTGCTCGTGCACGGCCCCGACATGCTCTGGTACCCGGTCGGCTACACCGCCGGCTATCTCGTGCTGCTGGTCTTCGTCGCCGCACCGCTGCGCCGCTCGGGGGCGTACACCCTGCCCGACTTCGCGGAGGGGCGGCTCGAATCGCGGCAGGTGCGCAGACTGGTGAGCGTGCTCGTCGTGGGGGCGGGCTGGCTCTACCTCGTACCGCAGCTCCAGGGTGCCGGGCTCACCCTGAAGATCCTGACCGGGGCGCCCGGCTGGCTCGGCGATGTGCTCGTCGCATCCGTCGTCGTGGCCGCCGTCGCGGCGGGCGGCATGCGGTCCATCACCTTCGTCCAGGTCTTCCAGTACTGGCTGAAACTGACGGCGCTTCTGGTCCCTGCGATCTTCCTGGTGCTGGCCTGGCAGGGCGACGGGCGGCCACGGGTCACCTTCGACGAGCAGCTGTCCGTCTTCCGGGCCGACCATCCGCTCTACGCGACCTACGGGCTGATCATCGCGACGTTCCTCGGAACGATGGGGCTGCCGCACGTCGTCGTCCGCTTCTACACCAGCCCGAACGGCCGCGACGCCCGCCGCACCACCGTCGCCGTCCTCGCCCTGATCGGCGTGTTCTACCTGCTGCCGCCCGTGTACGGGGCACTGGGCAGGCTGTACGCCCCCGAGCTGATCCACGGCGGGGACGCGGACGCCGCCGTGCTGCTGCTGCCCGAACGCGTCGTCGGCGGGCTCGGCGGGGACCTGCTCGGCGCACTCATCGCCGGCGGCGCCTTCGCCGCGTTTCTGTCGACCGCATCCGGACTCACGATGGCCGTCGCCGGCGTCATCACCCAGGACGTCCTGCCCTCGCGCGGCGTACGGCACTTCCGGCTGGCCACCGTTCTCGCCATGTGTGTCCCACTGGCCGGCTCGCTCATGGTCAGCCGGGTGCCGGTGGCGGACTCCGTGGGGATGGCGTTCGCCGTATCGGCGTCGTCCTTCTGCCCGCTGCTGGTCCTCGGCATCTGGTGGCGGCGGCTCACCCCGCCGGGCGCGATCGCCGGACTGGTACTCGGCGGCGGCTCCGCGTTCCTGTCCGTCGCGATCACCGTCAGCGGTGTGGTGCGCCCGCCCGGCTGGCCGCACACCCTGCTCGCCTGGCCCGCCGTCTGGTCGGTGCCGGTCGGCTTCCTCGCGATGGTCCTGGTGTCGCTCTCCACGCCCGGTCGCATACCGTCCGGCACGAATGCCGCGATGACCCGCTTCCATCTGCCGGAGGCCCTGATGCCCGGGAGGCACCGATGACAGGGCCCGCGTACGCCGTCCTCGTCCTGCTCGTGCTCCTCCTGCTCGGCGCCGGGTTCCTGCTCGGCAGCCGCACCGCCCGTCCCGTCCGCCCCAGCGACGTCGGCACCCCCGTCGAGCACGCCACCTTCGAGACGCTGCACACCGCCTCGCTCGCCGCGCCCCCGCTGCGCGCCGGACTCACCGAGGAGAGCGCCCGCAAGTCAGCCCGCAGACTGCGTTCCCTGCTCGGCACCGACGCGCTCTGTCTCACCGACCGGGACCGGGTCCTCGTCTGGGACGGCGAGGGCGACCACCACGGCAGACACGTCATGGACCAGGTGCAGGGGCTTCTCGCCAGCGGCCGCGACACCGCCTTCCACAGCGACTGCGACGACCTCGACTGCCCGCTGCGCTGGGCCGTCGCCGTGCCGTTGACCGTCGACCACCGTGTCCTCGGCACCCTGATCGCCTACGCCCCGCGCGAGTCGGCGGTCCTGGCCAGGGCGGCCGGAGAGGTGGCCCGCTGGGTCTGCGTACAACTCGAGCTCGCCGAACTCGACCGGTCCCGCACGCAGCTCATCGAGGCCGAGATCAGGGCCCTGCGTGCTCAGATATCCCCGCACTTCATCTTCAACTCCCTCGCCGCGATCGCCTCGTTCGTTCGCACCGACCCCGAGCGGGCACGCGAACTGCTGCTGGAGTTCGCCGACTTCACCCGCTACTCGTTCCGCAGCCACGGCGACTTCACCACCCTCGCCGACGAGCTGCACTCCATCGACCAATATCTGGCCCTCGTCCGGGCCCGCTTCGGTGAACGGCTCGCGGTCACCCTCCAGGTCGCCCCCGAAGTCCTGCCCGTCGCCCTGCCGTTCTTGTGTCTCCAGCCTCTGGTCGAGAACGCCGTCAAGCACGGACTGGAAGGCGCCGTCACCCGCAGCCGCATCACCATCAGTGCGCTGGACGCGGGCTCGGAGGCAGAAGTCGTCATCGAGGACGACGGCATCGGAATGGACCCGGAACGGCTGCGGCACATCCTGCGCGGCGAAGGAGGACACTCCACCGGCATCGGACTGCTCAACGTCGACGAGCGGCTCCGCCAGGTGTACGGCGACGACTACGGGCTCGTCATCGAGACGGGGATCGGCGCCGGGATGAAGGTCACGGTGCGGCTGCCGAAGTACCGCGCCGGGGTGCACGGTTCGTGAGGAGCGAAGGCACCCGCCGTGCTCACGGCCTCCCCCACGATGGGGAGTGGGCTCCCGACGCCCTGCGACTGCTCCCTCAAGCTCTCGGCTTCGCTCGAGCAGGGAGGGGCCCCCTTCGGCGTTGTCGTCGGTCACCGACTCCCCCACAGCCTTAAGGGCGTGGGAGGTGCCCCCTGCGCGTCGACTCCGTCCTCCGCCTTGCCATCGAAGCCGTACGACGCCGCTCGCTGATCCACTCCCTGCCGCGGGTGAGGCCGTCAGTGCAGATGGATCGCCAGATGCCCCAGTGGCAGCCCCAACTGCCAGGCGGGTGTCCACACCTGGGCCGACACCTGCGCCCACTCCTCGTCGCCCTCGGTGCCGAGCGGCTCCCACGGCGGCGGCCCTACCGCGTCGAGATCGGCCGCGAGCAGTTCGGTCTCGTCCAGCCACCGCCATGCACGACGGGCCAGCGCCAGATCGGGATCCGGAACACTCCGGCCGCCGCCCGGCAAGGGGACCGCGGACGCCGCCGCGCCGAGCCGCTCGCAGACCCAGCGGCGCCAAGCACTCCCGTACGCCGTCAGCAGCCGCAGCTCGTCCATCCGGGTCGCGGGCAGCGCATCGGCCACCGCCCCGTCGGAGAGGAAGATGGTCAGGGCGAGCGCCTCGCGCCCCGCGCGGTACTCCAGCGTCGACGGCTCCATCAGATCGCCGGTCCGCAGCAGTTCATCGGCGATGTACTCGGCGCACATCCAGGCCATCGGGACCAGCAGCCCGCCCCCACTGGTTCCATCCGTACGTTCCGGACGCATCCCGTCTCGCCTCTTCCTGTCCTCGGCACCGGGCCACACGCAGCATTGAACCGGGGGAGCGCGCCCCGCGTGGCCAGAAGGGCAGGATCCGTCCGACCCGATCCGTCACAGACATGAGGTAGCGATGACCGCCGATCCCGGGGAGGGACCGCACATGCGGCAATTGCTCGGCGCGTATGTGCTCGATGCGCTCACCGACGGGGAGGCCCGGCGGGTCTCGCGGCATCTGCAGGACTGCGACGGATGCGCCGCCGACTATGTGGAGGTCGCGGAGACGGTGTCGCTGCTCGGCCTGCTGAGCGAGGAGGACCTGCTGGAGTAGCCAGGCAGGTTGCGGGAGAGCAGGCGCAACGCGTAGTAGGAACGGGACTTGACCGTGCCCGCCGGTATGCCCAGCACCTGCGCCGTCTCGCCCACGCTCAGCCCGCGGAAGTAGATCTGGACCAGCACCGCACGGTGCTCCGGGCTGAGCGTCCGCACCGCCTCGCGGACATCGAGCGCGGCGACGGTCGCCTCCGCCGTGTCCTCCCGGTTCGGGGCGCTCTCCAGTACGAGGTCGCTGACCTCGGTCGGCCGGGCCTGGCGGGACCTGCGCGCATCGATCGCCAGCCGCCGGGCGACCGTGAAGAGCCAGGGCCGCATCGATTCGTAGGGACTGTCGAACGCCTCGGGGTGCTGCCAGGCGCGTACGAGCGTCTCCTGGAGCAGATCCTCGGCGCGCTGCCGGTCGCCGAAGGTCAGACCGAGCAGGAAGTGGAGGAGCGCGGGACCGTGTTCGCGCTGCAACTCCGCGAGGGCCCGCTCATCGGTCGTCGTGGTCATGGCGAACGCCCCTTTCCCGCGGAGGCCCCTGCTGCCTCGCCGCTGCCTGCGCCGTATACGAACGCATCGGGGCCACAGCGAACAGAAGAAGCACCGAGGCGTGCGACGAGCGGTCGCACGGAGCGGCGAATGGTGCGGTGAACGGTCGGCCGGGCGGTGAACGGACAGGGGCGGGCGGCGTGTGGCGCGCGCGACCCCGCACTCGGCCGGGCGTGCGGTGTGGCCGAGTGCGGGGTCGGCGGCGGTCAGCGGGGAGCGGATGCCGGCCGTACGGACAGCAGCCACCCCCGGCCCGGTGCCACCGGGACCGGCTCGCCCGCTTCGAACGAGCGTTCCGGCTGGAAGCCCTCGATCGCGGGTGCGTACGCTGCAACCGGGTCGCCGGAGCCGGTCAGCACGCACTCCACCGGAGTCCCCGCCCACGAAGCGACCGCGGTCGCCGTCCCGCCCGGCCCCTGCCAGCTGGAGGCGAGGACATCGTCCCGGCCGGTCGCCACGGGCTGTTCGTCCGCCCACCATCCGGTGAACCCGGCCTCTGGCAGCCGCAGCGCGTCGAAGGCCCGCCACAGTGGCCGAACATCGGTCATCGGGGCGCGCGCCGTCATCCCGAAGACCAGGCCCCGCCACGGGTTGCCGCCGCCCTCCAGCATCTCGCCCATCAGCCCGAACGGAATCCCGGAGAGCTCCACCAGCCAGTAGGCGGGGTCGGTCCCCTCGTAGTCGAACAGCTCGCCCAGCCAGAGCCGGTCGGTGTACGGCATCAGCTCCGCGTACAGATTGGCGCTGGACGCGAAGCCGTCCGGCTCCCGGTACTGGTTGCAGGAGTGTAGATCGATCAGCGGCGCGGTGCCGCCGGACCGGGCCAGTATCTTGCGGACCCGCTTCATTGTGGTCCGGTCGTACGCCACGTCGTCGAGGTAGAGTCCGTCGATTCCGATCCGGCGGCGGAGCCGGTCGATGCCGCACACATAGGAGTTGTGCCAGCGCGAGTCGCCCGAGGTCACGACTGCCACATCGGCCACGTCGGGGGCCACCCAGCCGGGGACGTAGTCCGTGCCCAGGTGCTCGCGCAGCCAGGCGTGTCCGCCGCCAGTCCCCGGCGCCAGGACCTCGCTGCCCAGCGAGGCGAGGGCAGGCAGCTCCGGGTTGTGCCGGGTCAGTTCGCGCACGGTGTCGTACACCTTCACGCGGATGCCGAGCCGGTGTGCCTCGGTGGTGTAGTCCCGCAGCACATCGGCGGCCAGCAGCGGGTCGTTGATGTACGGGTTGGGCGGTGTCGCGTGGTGGATGTTGACGACGTTCGCACCGTACGCGGCTACCTCGGCGGGGGCGGCGTACGCATGGAAGTAGCGCTCGGCGAGCTGGAGTCCAGGCCTGATCGGCTTGAATGGGGTGAGCAGCAGCCGCATTTCGAAGCAGCGGCTCTCCCCGGCGCCCATCCGGAGCGGGCCGCTGTACGCGCTCACCTTCCGCACCCCGTCCTCGGTGCGCAGCCGGACCCCGCCGCTGCCGTCACCGGCCCAGGAGCGAGGTGTGACCAGAGGCTTCTCGCGGTAGTAGTTGGTGTTCAGCGGCCGTGCGTAGTGCTCGTCGCGCAGCGAGAGCTGGACACCAGCCGCGGGGGAGCCGAGCCAGAGAGCGTCCTGGTTGCGGGCGGGGGTGTCCCACTGCCAGTCGTACGTCTCCGGGCAGACCTGCCCCGGCAGCCCGAGACCCATCGCGTACCGGGCGATCTCCGCCCGGATCGGCACGTCCAGGCGCACGTCGAGGGCGAGCTCGTCGACCGCCTCGACAGTCGTCCGTACGACGAGGAAGCCGTCGGCCTCCAACGCTCCTTCGGTGCGCAGCCGGATACCCGGGCCGGTGGCCTCGCAGGACCAGCAGCCGCGCGCCGGTCCGGTCCGGTCGAGCCTCAGCGGACCGTGGTCGAGCTGGTGGCCGACCGTGAACGAGACCGGCCCGGAAAGCAGATCGCGTTCCGGACCATCCGTGCCCGTCACCCCGGAGGTGAACGAGGAGGTGAGCCGCTGCGGCAACCCGGCGGGGCCGATCTCCACCGCCCGGCCGAGGATCTCCAGGCGGTTCCCGGCCACCTTCACCGGGGTGAACGGCGGGACGATCTCGTCGTCCTGGCCGAGCGTCGAGTCCAGCCAGCGCAGCCGCGCCAGCCGGGCGGTGTCCCCGGCGCCGTGGTCGGCAACGGTCTGCGGCCCGACGGTGATCCGCAGCGGCAGCACCCGCTCTCCGGTGTCGTGGGCGCGTACGGCGATCTCGCCCTCGTACGTGCCGGGTTCGGCGGCCTCCGGGATGTCCAGACCGAACCAGAGCGCGTGGACATGCCCCGTGCCGACATCGATTTGGTTCTCGAACGGCTCCCCGCGTGCGTCGGTGCCGCCCGCACTGAGGGACCGGACCGGGAACGGCAGCCCGCGGACCTCGGTACGGAGCTCCGTCAGCTCCTCCACCGCGTACACCCCGGCCTGCAGTACATAGAACTCGCCGCGTGACGCCGCACCCGTGAACGGGGCGGACGGCACGGCGCGGGCCCAGGGGGCAGGCAGCCGGTCGTATCGGCCCAGCGGATGGTCGCGGTCCTCGCCGAACAGCAGGAACGGCTCGTCCGGATGCGCCTCGGTCAGCGCCGCACACTCGTGGTCAGTGGCTGCGAACCCCAGCGGGGCGAAGGAGTCGACGGCGCTCACGGCCTCATACCGGAACGCCTCCGCGCGCGGCAGCGAAGCCCAGATCCCGTCCGGCCGGTGCAGCCCGCAACGGTGCACCCAGTCGGGGTCCGCGGTCGGGGTCGGATGCCGGTAGGCGGCCTGTGGATAGTAAGGACGGCCCGTGTGCGCGTACGGCAGATAGTGCACGGCGTAGTCGCCCGGACCCTCCACCGGCTCGAACGCGATTCGGCCGCGCTCGGCCGTGACCTCGATCCGGACCGTGTTCCGTACCCGGCGGCCGGACGGGGCGAGGACCAGGACGTCCACCGCCCCGGGGTCCGGATCCCTGCGCCGCCATGGCAGTTCCGTCCCGAAAACGGGGCCGCCCGAGGTGGCGCGCACCAGGATCCGGTGATTGCCGTACATGTCGCTGTCCCATGAACCGAGCCCGCACTGCAGCTCGGGATGGCCCTGCTCACCCATGTTCGCACTCCCTCAAGGGCGCTATTTATTAGGTAAGTTGCTGAATTGCCATGGGACACCATGGAGACCAGACGATCACGCTGTCAAGGAGACGTCATGGATCGGGGTGGGGACGCCTCGCTGCTGCGCCGACTGAACACGGCCGCTGCCCTGCGGGTGATGCGCGAACGCGACGAGGTCACCGTGCCGGAACTTGCCGGGCTGATCGGGGTGTCCCGGCCGACCGCCCAGGACCTCACGGCGCAGCTGCTGCGCGAGGGCCGACTGGTGGAGCTGCGGGCCAACAGCGGTTCCGTGGGCCGCCCGGCCCGCCGCTTCCGGTTCCGAGCCGAGGCGGGACATGTCATCGGTGTGGACATCGGGGCGCACAAGGTGCTGGTGCAGGCCGTGGACCTGCTCGGCCGCACGGTCGCCTCGGAACGGGTTGCCGTCACCCCTGCCATGGCCGCCCGGGAACGGCTGGACACCGTCCGAGGAGCGATCGACGCGTGCCTGGCCCGGCCGGAGAGCGCCGGGGTGCGCCCCCTGGCCACCGGCGTCGGCACCAGCGGCATGGTGGACCTCGCGGGCCGGGTGGTGCGGAGCACCGCGCTGCCCGGCTGGACCGGACTCGACCTCGGGAGCGAGTTCGCGGACAGCGTCCCGGGCCCGGTACTGGTGGGCAACGACATCCAGCTGGCGACCTTCGCCGAATGCGCCGGGGGAGTGGCCGTCGGGGTCCGGGACGCCATCTACCTCTACGTCGGCAACCGCCCCGGCATCGGCCTGTGGCTGCACGGGCGGCTGCACCGGGGCCACGGCGGTGCGGCGGGCGAACTGCTGCCCCCGGACGTCTGGTCGGCGGCCTACCGGCGGCTGATGGACTGGGCTGCCGGACACCAGGGCGCCGAGCTGCCCACCCGGGACAGCGCCGCCCGCGCCGTGGTCGAGGCGTCGGCGGCCGGGGACGGGGGTGCACGATACGCGCTGCGCGCCTTCGCCGAGTCGCTCGCCGCATGCCTGGCGCCCCATGTCGCCGCCCTCGATCCCGAGCTGGTCGTGCTCGGCGGCGGTATCTCCCGGGCCGGAGCACTCCTCAGCGAGCCGTTCGGCGCGTCACTCGCCGCCCTCTGCCCGAACACGCCGAATGTCCGGAACTCCTCGCTCGGCGAGGAGTCGACTGCGATCGGGGCAGCTCGGCTGGTACTGGAACATATCGAGAACACGGTTTAGAAAAGTCCAACTCGACAGGATTGTATGGCTGTTGACGTACCGGTTCGTCGCCTCGATGATGTGGCCACTCTTTTCGGAAAGTTGGTTTCTAAATTCGTCGTGTCGTCAGGCAAGGGAGTACGTGTGACATCCCCTGCAACAACGCGCAGCCCCCGGGCGGCGTCCCCTCCAGCGTCCAAGGCGAAGACCGGCCGGCCCCCGCTGCGGCGCGTACCGCTGCGGGTCCGGCTGCGGAACAACTGGGTGATGCTTGCCCTGATGGCCCCGGGCCTGCTCTTCTTCGCCGCCTTCTTCTACGTGCCGATGCTGGGCAACATTGTTGCCTTCCAGGACTACCAGCCGTTCATCGGCTTCAAGGGCAGCCCGTGGGTGGGCCTGGCCAACTTCCAGGAGCTCTTCTCCGACCCGGCGTTCTGGGAGTCCGTACGCAACACACTGGCCTTCGCCGCGCTGCAGCTGATCTTCTTCTTCCCCGCCCCGCTGGCCCTCGCGCTGCTCATCAACAGCCTCGTCAGTAGCCGCGTGAAGAAGTTCGTCCAGAGCGTCGTCTACCTCCCGCACTTCATTTCCTGGGTGCTGGTCGTCGCCCTCTTCCAGCAGGTGCTCGGCGGCGCGGGCCTCATCAGCAACTTCTTGCGTGACCACGGGCTCTCGGCCCTCGACGTGATGACCGATCCCGGCACCTTCCCCATGCTGATCACCGCACAGGTGATCTGGAAGGACATTGGCTGGGGCATGATCATCTATCTGGCGGCACTCGCCAACGCCGACCAGAGTCTGTACGAATCGGCTGCCGTGGACGGCGCAGGACCCTGGCGGCGCATGTGGCACGTCACCCTGCCCGCCGTCCGCGGTGTCACGATCATGCTGCTGGTGCTGCGCCTCGGCGACGTACTGTCCGTTGGCTTCGAGCAATTCCTCCTCCAGCGCGACGCGGTCGGCGCCCGGGCCTCCGAGGTCCTCGACACCTACGTGTACTACCACGGCGTGGTCTACGGCGACTGGGGCATCGGCGCCGCTGCCGGCCTGGTCAAGGGCGTGGTCGGCGCACTGATGATCTGGGGCGCCAACCGGCTCGCCCATGCATTCGGAGAGCAAGGGGTGTACAGCAAATGACCATCGGACTGCCCCTGCTGAAGCCCCGGCCCGCCGACCGCAGGGCCGCCTGGGAGGAGCCGCCGACCCGGCTGGGCTCGGCTGCCAAAGCCGTCACCCTCACCGTCATCGTGGCCGTGATGACCCTGCCGTTCCTGGTCGTCCTCTCCACCAGCCTTGCCTCCCGCCAGGAGATCACGGCAGCCGGAGGATACGTACTCTTCCCGACCGAACCCACCCTGCAGGCATACCGCACCATCCTCTCGGGCGGACTGGTCACCCGCGCCGTCACGGTCAGCGTCCTGATCACCGGCATCGGCACAGCGCTCTCCCTGCTGACGACCATCGCCCTGGCCTATGCGCTGAGCAAGCGAGGCGTCCCCGGCAGCAGACCCGTGCTGCTGCTTGTCCTGTTCACTCTGCTCTTCGCCCCCGGCATGATCCCGATGTACGTCCTGGTCAAGGAGCTCGGGCTGCTCGACTCGTACTGGGCGCTGATCCTGCCGGGCCTGGTCAACGCCTTCAACCTGGTGGTGATGAGGGCGTTCTTCATGAACATCCCCGAGGAGCTGTACCAGGCCGCCCGGATCGACGGAGCGGGCGACTGGCGGATCCTCACCCGGATCGTGCTGCCGCTCTCGAAGGGCGTCATCGCCGTCGTCGGGCTCTTCTACGCGGTGACGTACTGGAACGCCTTCTTCAACGCGATGCTCTACCTCAACGACTCCGGTAAATGGCCCATCCAGCTGCTGCTGCGCACCTATGTGGTGCAGAACAAGCAGATGGCGGCCGACCAGCTCGGCGTGGCCCATCTGCCGCCCCAGCAGTCGATCTCCATGGCGGTCGTCATGCTCGCGCTGATCCCGATTCTGCTGCTCTACCCGTTCCTGCAGAAGTACTTCACCAAGGGCGTACTCACCGGAGCCATCAAGGGCTGACCCACGCCCGCTCAGCTGTCCCCACCCTTCTCACCCCGTTGCGGAGATTCCCTATGACAGGCATGTCCCGACGCACCTTCCTCGGCCTGAGCACCGCCGTCGCCGCAGGCGCCGCCACCACGCTCGCCGGCTGCGGCTCCTCCACCGCCACCAAGGGCGAAGCCGCCTCGGGGAAGGTGAAGCTTCCCTCGTACGTTCCCAACACCAGCATCAAGCCCGATCTGCCGCCCAACGCGAAGGGGCTCTCCGCGGGCTACCTCTCGTACCCCAAGGAGCTGATCCAGAGCGTCCCGAAGGCCCCCGGCGACGGTTCGAAGGTCACCCTGCTCACCGAGATCTGGACCCAGCCGCCGCTCCCCAAGGGCTCCAACGAACACTGGCAGAAGGTCAACAAGGCGCTCGGTGTCGATCTCTCCGCCATCCTGGGCACCGACCCCGGATACAACGAGAAGTTCTCCGCCACTGTCGCCGGCGGGGACCTTCCCGATCTGATGTGGATACCGCCCAACCAGGGCATCCAGCATGTTGCCCAGCTGCTGGAATCCAAGTGCGCCGACATCACCGACTACGTCTCGGGCGACGCGGTCAAGGACTACCCGAACCTCGCCGCGATGACCCCCGCACACTGGAAGACTGCCGTGGTCAACGGCAAGATCTGGGGTGCGCCCAGTCCCTACCCCGCGTTCGGCCAGGTCTACGGCGGCAACCCCAACGTCTGGGAGAAGGCGGGTGGCCTGTCCGCCGGCAGCCCCGACGAGTTCCTGGCCAAGTGCAAGGAGGTCACCGGCGGCAAGGTCTGGGCGCTGGAACCGATCTACGTCAACGCCGTCAGCGTGATGAGCCAGTGCTTCGGAGCCCCGAACAAGTGGCGGCAGAACAAGGACGGCTCACTCACCTTCTGGCAGGAGACCGACGAGTACTTGGCGGCGCTGGACTTCGTACTGAAGCTCAAGAAGGCCGGGGTCTTCTATCCGGGCGACCCGAAGATGGCCGACGCCTATCTGAAGATGGCCCAGGGCTCCATCGGCGCCGCGGTGCACGCCAACCCGCCAGGTGCCCGTGCCAACCTCCGTACCAACGACCCCTCGCTCGCCGCCGAGATCCTGATCCCGTTCGCCGCGGGCGGCCGGCAGCCCAACCACCACTACCACCTGGGCACCATCGGCTACACCGCCATCACGAAGGGCAGCGAGGAGCGGGTACGGATGCTGCTCGGCGTCCTCGACTATCTCGCCGCGCCCTTCGGCACCAAGGAGCGCGAACTGCTGGAATTCGGCACCGAGGGCGCCGACTTCACCTACGACAAGCAGGGCTTCCCGCAGCGCACCGACCGGGGGAAGCAGCAGGTCGAGGGGTTCTACAGCGGACTGGCCACCGCGACCACCGCCCCGTTCGCACTGCTCCCTTCCACGTTCGCCGGATCCCATGGCCCGCAGGACGTGAAGGACATCTACGCCGTCGAGCAGAAGCTCACCGAGACCGCCATCGCCAACCCGACGGTGGGTCACTACTCCGACGCGTACACCGAGCACTACGGGCGCATGTCGACCGAGGCCACGGACCTGGTCAACGACATCGTCAGCGGCCGCAGGAAGACCGGCGAGTGGAAGCCGTTCTGGACCGAGCGGCGCTCCCAGGGCCTGGACCGGATGGCCCGTGAGTTCCAGAAGTCCATCGAGAAGAACGCCTGACGGCCCCGGAGGCGGGGCCCGCCCCGACGCTGCCCACCGTTCACGGAACGACGGTGACGGGCCAGCGCCCCGCCTTCACCAGCCGGATCGCCACCGATCCGATGAACCGGTGTCCCGCCGACTCCGACGCGCCCACCACGACGGCATCCGCCTTCAGCTCGTCTGCCGCGGTGACCAGGCCGTTGTACGGATCACCGCGGAAGGTGTGGAACTCCCAGCGCACATCCCATATGTCCTTGAGCCGCTCCGTGGCCGCCCTGATCTCACTGACCAGGCCCTCCGCGACCTCGCCGGTCGTGTCGGCGACCGGTGCGCCGAGCGCGGCACCCGCGGGCATCACCGGCTGGACATAGACGAGGGCGAGCAGGGCGTTCTGCCGACGGGCCAGCCCGGCGGCGTACGCGGCGGCGCGCATCGAGGAATCGGACCCGTCGAGGCCCGCGACGATCACTTTCGGACCGTCTGTGCCACGCTCGAACCGGTGAGGCTGCTGGTCTGTCACGGCAGTGAGGTTAGCCGCTTCCGTCGCCGCCCCCGGTCCGGGCTGCCCGCTGCCCTGACCTGAGCCGCCGGTTGCCGCAGATGTGATCCCTGAAATGGGTGCACAACCCTTCGCACCCGGTGTCGTCGAGAGGCTGCCGGATCGTGGTGCCGCGCCTCCGGTGATTGTGCGGCGGCTGACCGGCCCTCCGGGTCAGCGGGTCGCGAACGTGATCCGGTCGGCCGAACGCGGCCACCGGCCCGGTACGCCCGTGGGGCCCGGGGGGGGTGGAGGTGCC
>NZ_JBEZKL010000102.1:0-27255 GCF_040704695.1 Streptomyces sp. NPDC048411 | reverse complement strand
TTGTACGACGGCGGTGCACTCACCACGGACGGCCCGCCCCTCCAACATGATCGACCCAAAGATCATCCCACGCCATCAGCCAACGTGACAGCGCCCTTGTGGAACCACTCACTCCGGGAGCGGTAGCCTCCTGCGGCCGGCTTCGTTCCGGGTTCACCGACCGGGAGGGACAGGCGGTGCCGCAGCGTTCCGATCCCGGCCTCCAGCGTCCGGATGTGTGCCGCCTGGCAACGGCGCGCCAGTGCCCACTGATCGTGTGTGGCCTTGGTGATCGCACCCGCGATCCGCGACGACGACAGCGCCGTCAGGTCCCGCTTGCGCGACGCCCAGGTGTCCGCGCTGTGCTCCAGACCATCCGCGCAGCGAGCCCTGAGATCACGGGAAGCGAGCGCACCCTGATGCTCACCGACCGCGCGCAGGACCTTCTCGTCCTGGGGCGTGAGGTGCCCCAGACGGTCCCGGACCGCCACCCCGCACGGCCCGGACACCACGAAGGATGCGGCCAACCTCCGCACACCACCCACCGCGTCACCCCCTCCCACCAGGCCGGGCACCTGCCATCCAGCCCAACGAGCAGCACCCGCCAAGGTCACCCATCCGGCCCCAGAACCCCCGCAAACCCACCGACAGAACTCACTCCCGCTCACCACAACTCACTTCAGCGCAGCAAACCGGCAACAGCTCGCACCCCCTTCGAAACAGCCCCGAGCATGCCCGCTGATCATGCTGCCGCACCGGGAGACTCCAAGATCGCCGACAGAGTCGAGCTCAGTCCAGGCGGTCGTATGCGCCAGGCTCCCAGTCGGCGAACAGCGTCAACGCCTCCGCTGTCTCGGTACGCTCCGGCGCCGTGGAGGTGGCCGGCCACCAGTTCTCCACCTGATGGGCGTCCACGAGGACAAAGTCCCGGTATCCGTCGAAGTCGCCGGGGTCGTCTGCGACGCCGATGTGGATGGGTGCGTCGTCGGGCAGGTCTTTGAGTGCGTCGCGGAGCTGTGCGGCGTTCCAGATCTGCGGGTTGTGCTCGAAGACTTCGGTCATGGGCACAGAGTGCCGGACCGGGCCGCGTTGCCGGTGGAGACACGGCTGCGCCCCGGGCCGGAGCGCTGATCCGGGGCACATGGCCGGGGTGAAGAACTGATCGCCGGGGGTGAACCGAAGCCCAGCCGCCGAACACCGTACCGGGGTCAGGCGGTGCCGTCCTGGTCGTCCTGTGCCTGGCGGCCTTCCAGCAGCTCGGCGCGGAGCCGGTTCGCTTCGGTGCGGGCGGTCAGCCATGGGGTGAGGTCGGGTCGTTCGGTCCGTGGGCAGACGATGTGGTGGCTGATCTGGCAGACGGCCATGGGCAGTGGTTCGTCGTCCTGGGTGTTCCAGGCGGACCCGCCGGTGTCGACGTGCCAGCGTTGCCGGGGTGGCACGGTGTGGGGGAGGAGAGGTTCGGGGTCTTCGGGCTCGAGGCGGGTCCACCACCCGTAGTAGGTGGGGTGGATGTCCCCGGCGAGTCCGCAGTCGGGGCATTCGGGCGCCGGCCGCGGTCCGGGGATGGCGCCATCACGAACGCCTTGCGCATGGTCTTCGGTTTGTTGGCGGGCGGCCCATTCCGTGGCGGTGAGTGGTGCTTTGGTGTCCCCCATACGGTTCAGGGTCCGGACGGGCTCTCAGGTGCGGTAGGGCGCGATCCGGCCGGTACAGGGGTGGCCCTGGGATGCCGGAGTGGCTGTACGGCGCCACACGGGGCCTGCAGCAGCTCAGCGGCTGATTCGACCCTTGGCTGGTTTGGGCAGGCGTCAGCCCACTGGTGTCGATGTCGACACCGACCGGATCCGGCAGGCGCAGCACGACGCCACACGGGTGCGGGCCATCAACCCCCGTCATCCGCCGCCCGGTCGGACCTCGTTGAACCCACCGAGGCCAGGGGACAGCGCTGAGTCATCGGTCGCCTCCCGTGGACACGCGGAGAGAACCTGACGACTTTCGGCTGTATGCCGAGGTCATCGTTTTGCCCCCATTTTCGATCACGGATGGGACAGATGGGAGCCGCAGTCTCAGGGGTGCTGAGGGATAGGGTGGGGCCTTCCCGTCGGCTCTCCTCGGAGGTGCGTGCCCGGTGTCGGACAGCTTTGTTCACCTGCACAATCACACCGAATACTCGATGCTTGACGGTGCTCAGCGGCTCGGTCCGATGTTCGCTGAGGTCGAGCGTCAGGGGATGCCGGCGATCGCGATGAGCGATCACGGCAACATGTTCGGGGCGTACGAGTTCCAGCAGGTGGCCAAGAAGCACGATGATGTGAAGCCGATCATCGGGATCGAGGCGTACGTCGCGCCGTCTTCGCGGCGTAACCGAAAGCAGGAGTTCTGGGGTCCTGGCGGTGTGCGGGCCATGTCGGACGACGGTGAGGGCTCGAAGGACGTTTCCGGCGGTGGCCGCTTCACTCATATGACGATGTGGGCGCGGAACGTGCAGGGGCTGCGGAATCTGTTCTACATGTCGACGGAGGCGTCGTACACGGGGCAGTTCCCGGCGGGCAAGCCGCGGATGGACATGGAGCTGATCTCTGAACACGCAGAAGGGATCATCGCCACGACGGGCTGCCCCTCCGGGGCGATCCAGACCAGGCTACGACTGAACCAGTACGACGAGGCACGGGCCGTCGCCGGGGCGTACCAGGACATCTTCGGGAAGGAGAACTACTTCCTGGAGCTGATGGATCACGGCCTGGACCTTGAGCGCAATGTCCGCGCGGATCTGCTGCGTCTGGCGAAGGACCTGGACATCCCGCTGCTGGCGACGAACGACGCGCACTACGTGCTCGAGGAGCACGCGGACGCGCACGACAATCTGCTCTGCATCGGTGTGGGCAAGAACAAGGACGATCCGAACCGGTTCCGGTTCAACGGCAGCGGCTACTACCTGAAGACCGCGGCCGAGATGCGGTCGCTGTTCTCCGAACTTCCGGAAGCGTGCGACAACACGCTGCTGATCGCGGAGCGCATCGAGTCCTACGAGGAGGTCTTCGCTCCCGAGGACGAGATGCCACAGTTCCCGGATGTCCCCGAGGGGGAGACCCAGGAGTCGTGGCTGCGGAAGGACGTCCTCAAGGGTCTTGAGATGCGCTACGGCTCTCCGATTCCGGATGAGGTCATGGAGCGGTTCGAGACCGAGATGACAGTCATCGGCCCCATGGGCTTCTCCTCTTACTTCCTCGTGGTCGCCGACATCGTCCAGCACGCCCGGGACAACAACATTCCCGTGGGCCCGGGCCGTGGATCGGCCACCGGCTCGATCGTCGCGTACGCCACGCGCATCACCGAGCTGTGCCCCCTGGAGCACGGTCTGCTGTTCGAGCGGTTCCTCAACCCGGAGCGCATCAACCCTCCGGATGTCGACCTCGACTTCGACGACCGTCAGCGTGACGCGATGGTGCGCTACGTCGTGGACAAGTACGGCACCGAGTACACCGCCATGGTGAACACGTTCGGCAAACTCAAGGCCAAGAACGCGATCAAGGACACCTCGCGTCTGATGGGGTACCCCTTCAGTCACGGCGAGCGGATCACCAAGGCCCTGCCGCCGGACGTGATGGGCAAGAGCATCCCCATCTCCGGGATCTTCGACTCCTCGCACCCCCGCTACGGCGAGGCCGGTGAGATCCGGGCCCTGTATGAGAACGAACTGGACGTCAAGAAAGTCGTCGACGGCGCCATGGGCGTCGAGGGCCTGATCCGCGGCACCGGTGTCCACGCGGCCGCGGTCATCCTCTCCAAGACCAAACTCACCGACCGCATCCCGCTTCACATGCGCGCCAAGGACGGCGTCAAGATCACCGGCTTTGACTACCCCAGCTGCGAGGACATGGGGCTGGTCAAGATGGACTTCCTGGGCTTGCGGAACCTGGGCGTCATCGACCACGCGATCCAGAACATCCGGGAGAACCGCGGGGTCAACCTGACCACCGACACCGTCCCGCTGGGCGGCGCTCAAGGAATCCCGCTGGATGACAAGAAGACCTTCGAACTCCTGGCCCGCGGCGACACCTTCGGCGTCTTCCAGCTCGACGGCGGCGGCATGCGCACCCTGCTGAAGCTGATGGAGCCCTCCCGCTTCGAAGACATCGCAGCAGCCCTCGCCCTGTACCGGCCAGGCCCCATGGCAGCCAACGCGCACACGAACTACGCGCACCGCAAGACCGGCCGCCAGGAGATCGAACCGATCCACCCCGAGCTGAAGGACGCCCTGGAAGGCATCCTCGGCAACACGTTCCACCTGCTCATCTACCAGGAGCAGATCATGGCCATCGCCCGGGAACTGGCCGGCTACACCCTGGGCGGCGCAGACCTGCTGCGCCGGGCCATGGGGAAGAAGAAGCCCGAGGTCCTGGCCGCGGAATGGGACAAGTTCCACGCAGGTATGCAGGGCAACGGGTACTCCGAGGAATCCATCAAGGCGCTGTGGGACGTCATGCTGCCCTTCTCCGGGTACGCATTCAACAAGTCCCACACGGCCGGCTACGGACTGGTGTCCTACTGGACCGCCTACCTCAAGGCCAACTTCCCGGCCGAGTACATGGCAGCCCTCCTCACCTCAGTCGGCGACGACAAGGACAAGGCCGCGATCTACCTGGCCGACGCCCGCAAGCTCGGCGTGCAAGTGCTGCAGCCGGACATCAACGAGTCCGTCGCGAACTTCACTGCCGTCGGCGACGACGTCCGCTTCGGACTGCGATCGGTCCGCAACGTCGGCGAGAACGTCATCGATTCGCTCGTGGCCTCACGCAAATCGCAGGGGAAGTTCACCTCCTTCGGGGACTTCCTCGACAAAGCCGACCTGCCCGCTCTGAACAAGCGTGCCGTCGAATCCCTCATCAAGGCCGGGTCCTTCGACTCGTTGAACCACACTCGCAAGGGACTGTCCGCGATCCACGAGGACGCCATCGACGCCGTCATCCCCGTGAAGAAGGCCGCTGCCTACGGCCAGGACGATCTCTTCGCCGACCTCGGCAGTGACAGCGCCGACTCCGATGCCGGCTTCGGTCTCGACTTCCCGATCGGTGAAGACGAATGGCCGCGCAAGCAGCTCCTCGCCACCGAACGAGAGATGCTCGGCCTCTACGTCTCCGCCCACCCCCTGGACGGAACCGAGCACATCCTCTCCCGCAACCGGGACACCACCATCAGTGAACTCCTCGGCTCCGGCCGCACCGAAGGCTCAGTACGCCTCGCGGGGCTGATCACGAGCGTCGACCGGCGGATGACCAAGCAAGGCAACGCCTGGGCGATCATCAACCTGACGGACCGGGACGGCGAGATGGAGATCCTCTTCTTCCCCGCTGTCTACAACCTGGTCCAGCACGCACTGCTCCCCGACAGCGTCGTCTCCATCGAGGGACGCCTCAACGACCGCGACGGAGCTGTCAGCATCTTCGGCCAGGAAATCCAGGTCCTGGACGTGTCCTCAGCCGAACACGGCGGCCGGCCCCCCGTACAGCTCTCCTTCCTCTCCCACAAGGTGAACGAACCCGCCGTCGAGGAACTCAAGCGGATCCTGTCAGCGCACAAGGGCGAAAGCCCCGTCCGTCTCCAGGTACGCACCCCGCAGAAGACAGTGATCTACGAACTCGGCTTCGAGGTGGACCCCACCTCGGTGGCCTCCGACATCAAGGGCACCTTTGGGCCCGACGCCTGGCTGGGGGTCGCATGAGCGACCACGAGCCCTTACCCGTCCACAGCCTCGACGCAGTCCCCGACTGCCGACGCTGCGACCGGCCAGGGCACCTGCACGTCTCCTTCCCCCATTCCTGGAAGAACCAGAAGGACAAGGACGTGCCGGGGATCCGGGCCTTCGTGCTGTGCTCGAACTGCGATGCCCAAGACCCTGACGCCGCAGAACTCCTCCCGCTCCTCGCGGTCCGCGGCAGGGTCACGCCGGAGAACATCACGGCCTTCACCGACCTGGCCAACGACTGGGTCGAAGCACTGAGACTGCGCCTACCCAACCTGGCCGAACTCGCCGAGGAAGAGAACCTCTGGCAACGCGGCGAACTGTAGCGGCCAGTGGGCCGCAGGCAACGGTGTGATCCAGCAGAACATCCGACGCGCCGTGTGCGCCAGGCCGATCGATACGGCCACCGTCGCGCGGGAAGCGCGCACGTCCCCGCCGCAGGCCCGTTCGACTGAGCTAGCCGCGCTCGGGTTCGTTATGGATGGTCAATGCTCCGGCGAGGTCGAGCTCGGCGACAGTGCCGTGTGCCCCGGCGCGGACGAGCAGCACTGCGCCGAGCGCGGTGCTCCAGAACGTCCTGGCCTCCACGCTGAGCGGTCGACGGGTCCTCCAGCCGCGACTGTCGATGAGCTGGCTCACGAAGCGCTCGGATTGTCGGAACAGCAACTGGAGGTGCTGGTCGACCACGGGGGCGAGTTCGGGCTTGGAGACCCCGGCGGCGAGTGCTCGCGCGACCGATGGGAGCGAGGGCATGGCCAGTACGGCGCGGGCGATGTTGCGTCGAAATGCCGCCGCATCGGGGGCTTGGCGACCGATGCGCTCAATCCGTCGGGCGTCGTGCAGCAAGCCGAGAAAGGCGGCGTGCACGAGCAGCGAGTCCTTGGAGCCGAAGTAGTAGGTGACCTGATTGGGGAAGGCGCCTGCCGCGTTCGCGATCTCCGCGACGCTCACCTCAGCGCCGGGCCGCTCCTTGCAGAGCCGTGCAGTTGCCTCAATCAGCCGGCGCCTCGTCGCGCGACCGCGGTCACGCGACCGAGCCGACGTTGATCGAGCTTCGGTTCGCTTCTTCTCCACACCCAAATTGTATGTGATACAACAAGGCTTCGTTCACTTGTATCGCATACAAGAAAGGTCCAAGGGCATGCACCGGACTGAAGTCGTCGTGACCGGACTCGGCGCGATCACGCCACTCGGTGGAGACGTGGAGTCCACCTGGGACGCCCTGCTTGCCGGCGAGTCCGGCATCCGCGGCGGCGTCCTGCCCGACCATGAGGACGCCGGCCTTCCCGACACCGTCGCGGGGACGATGGCGATCGACCCCGCCGAGTCGCTGCTGCCGGTGCAGGCCAGGCGGCTCGACCGCTCACAGCAGGCAGCCTTCACCGCGGCGGCCGAAGCCTGGGCCGATGCCGGTGCCCCGCGGGTGGACCCGGACCGGCTCGCATCAGCGATCGGCACGGGCATCGGGGGCGTACGGACGCTGCTGAAGGAAGACGACGTACTGGAGGCGGCCGGGATACGCCGCGTCTCGCCACGCACGGTCCCGATGCTCATGCCCAATGCGGCGGCAGCGCTGATCAGTATCGAATACGGCGCGCGGGCCGGGGTCTACACGCCCGTCTCGGCGTGCTCTTCCGGTGCCGAGGCGATCGCCCTGGGGGCCAGGCTCATCCGTGCCGGCGAGGCGGACGTGGTCATCGCGGGTGGAACCGAGGCCGCGATCACCCCGATCACCGTCGCCGGCTTCGCCCAGGCACAAGCACTGTCGCGATACACCGCCGAACCCGCCTCAGCCTCCCGGCCGTTCGCCGCGGACCGCAGCGGATTCGTCCTCAGTGAAGGCGCGGCTGTCGTAGTGCTCGAAAGTGCCGAACACGCCAGCGCCCGAGGCGCGCGCGTCCACGCGGTACTCGCGGGCGCCGGCATCGCCGCCGACGCTCACCACATCACGGCGCCCGCTCCCGACGGCTCCGGTCAGATCTCGGCCATGCGGAAGGCCCTCGCGCAAGCCGGCTTGGCCCCCGAGCAGATCAGCCACATCAACGCCCACGCCACCGGAACGCCGGTCGGCGACGTCGCCGAGGCGCACGCGATCGGGGAGGTCTTCGGCCGCGCCACCGTGACAGCCCCCAAGGCGGCGCTCGGCCATCTCTTTGGTGCCGCCGGCGCAATCGAGGCGCTCATCGCCGTCCTCAGTGTGAAGCATGGCGTCATCCCGCCGACCCGCAACCTCACCGCGGCCGGCGTCGGTCCCGACATCGACCTCGATGTCGTCGCAGAGCGACGAGACGTCCCCCAGGAAGCCGTGCTCAGCAACTCCTTCGGCTTCGGTGGGCAGAACGTCTCACTCATCGTCACCGGCGCACGGCACCACGCTTCCCGTACGGTGTCGACCACACCATGACCCAAACGAACGCACCATTGTCCGTGGAGGGTCGCCGCCGATTGATCGAGCGTTGCAAGACTCGTCCGATCGCGCATGCCGCCGCATAGATGGGGCTTCCCGAGCAACGGCGTCGAAGTGGGTGAACCGGCACCGGCGACACGGCGAACTCGGGTTGGTTGATCGAAGCTCGACGCCACATCATCAGCCGAGTGCGACACCAGTCGACGTGGTCACACGCATCGAGGAGATGCGGCGTGCCCACGGTCGGCCACTCGCATCGCCCACGAGCTCGCCGCCTACGGGATTTTGATCTCGCGCCGTACGGTCACCCGGCACCTGGCCGCCCTCGGTCTGAACCGACGGGAGTTCATCGATCCCAACGGCAAGACCAACCGAGAGCCGCAGACGCCCACTGCTCGACGGCCCGGCCACATGGGGAACGTCGACGTGAACGCCTCTCTGTGATTCTCGATCGTCGTGCCCACCCTGGTGCCGCCGACAGGCTTCTCTCAGGCCACTCGGTCACAGACTGCACACCGCGAACTGCACAACCGGATCTGCCGATGGTCGCCCGGGCTCGCCCGACCATCGGCAGATCCGGTAGACGCGGAGCCCGGCGCAGTACTCCGAATAGGGCCACACCCTGGGCTGCCGGGGACGTTACGGCGAGACCAGCACCCAGAAGCCCGGCCACTGCGTGACGACCTGGCCCTGGCCGACGTCGTTGCCCGCCGGACCGGCCGCGACGCGGGCGTACGCGACTACGTCCTCAACACCCCGGGCGCGGCCCGCATCATTACCGACGCCGTGCACGAACTCACCGCGCTGCGTGGTGCCGCGCACGGTCGCCCGGTCCAGCTCCTGGTGAATTGCCGGTACGGCCGCCACCGAGTCGTTGACCGGACTACGGGAGGACACGCCGGGCGGGAGCGCATCCCCGCTCGGGCGTCGACGGCTTCTACGACTGGGCGGTGGCGTCGGACCGCGGCTTTGCCGGGATGCGCCGGTTCCCGCCCGGAGCTGGTCGGGTGATCAGCCCGGTGCGGGGCGTGTGCGGCGTGCGGTGTGTGCGGACCCCTCCGCTGTGGTGAACCAGAACAGGGCCGCGCACAGGAAGGCCGCTGCCGCGAAGACCAGCGATTGTGTGACGGAGTCGTCCCGCGCGCCGGCGACGAGCGCGCCGGCCGCTGACAGTGCCAGGGCGACCGCCGGCAGCGCACGAGGGCGCCGCGTGACGCCTGGTGCCGCGGCCGGTGGCAGCAACCGGACCGCGAGGCTGTAGCAGGCGCAGGCCAGCAGTGTGGAGCCCAGTACGTCGCTGGGCCGGTGGTGGTAGGTGGCCTGGACGGCGCCGGCGGAGACAGCGAGCCACAGCATGCCGGCCGCGGTGGCGTAGGGGCGGATGCGGGGGGAAGCGACGAGGGTGGCGCCGAGGGCCAGCCCGGCGGGGATGGCTACGTGTCCGCTGGGGAAGCTCGGCTCGATGAGCGAGACGTGCGCGTCCACCAGATCGGGGCGGGGCAGGATCATCCTGGCGAGTTCCTTGCTCCCGAGCGTGACCATGACGATCCCGGTCGCCGCGCAGCCTTGCCACCAGCACCTCCGCACCAGAGTGACGGCCGCGATGACCGCGATGCCCACGAGCAGGGTGGGCATGGCGGTCTGTTCCAGCGGCGGCATGGCCGAGGAACCGTAGGCCGCCCCCGACCAGTCGTAGATCCATGCCGGTTCGGCTCCGTATCCGCTGAGCAGGGCGTTCTCCGCCCGTTGCCCGAACGGGGTGCAGACAGCGATCGCGTAGACCGCCAGGAACCCCAGGAGGCACAGCGGAGCCGAGACCCGTAGCCGTATCGTCCCCGCAGGGCTGGGTTCGGCTGTGGTTCCCGGGACTTGGCCGGGGTCAGGGTGTGTGGACAGGGTCGAGGGATCTTGCTGAGTCATTGCTTTCTCGGTCTTCGTGGGGGAGCGGTGCGGGCCCGCGCCGCTTTGGGCGCAGGTGGGCCGGCAGGCTCTGCCGGCCCACCGGGGGTCTGCTCCTATTCGAGGAGCGCCCGGCTCTGCCGGCGCCGGGCGGCGATCGCCAGGGTCGGGAGGGGTGCGATGAGGAGGAGGAGGACGACCAGGTCCGGCAGGGACCGTATGAACTCGTTCGGCTGGATGACGATCGCCTGTGTGCGGATGAACGCGAACGCCGCGACGGGGACCATCCACCGGTAGTCGCCGGTGGCGGCCGTCGCCACCCACGCGGCGATCAGCGCAGCGACTTCGAGGGCGAACAGGCCGCGTTGGAAGGCCGGACTGACGGAGATGATGTGCAGGCTCCCGGCCACGAACATGGCGAGCACGACGGGGACCAGCCAGCGGTACGAGTGGCGCCGCAGCCGGCCAGGACGGCAGGCCGCCAGCACGGCGCACGCGGTGCACAGTGCCCCGGACAGCACCAGGTCACGGGCCGTTATCGGAGTGCCCAGCCCGTAGTAGCCCAGGCCCGCCTTGCCCTCGTCACCGAAGAACGTATTGCTGTTGGACGTGGCACCGGCGTAGATCATCGCTGCTGCGGCCGGCAGGGCGATCCACGGCTTGCCGCGCAGCAGGGCGATCAGGCAGACCAGCGGCAGCAGCCCGTAGGGCAGGAGCCGTGTCTGCGTGCCGGGACCTTGCGCCCACGGGTACCAACCGGAGAAGTGGAAGGCGATGGCATGCCGGCCGGGATCGATGTGCAGTGCCCAGTGCCACACATCCTGCAGGTACGGCACCAGCGCCAGCGTGGCGAGGACGAGAGCAGTCAGATGGATGCCGTCCAGCCACCACGGCCGGGCCGTGTCGTCGACGACGGCACGGGCGCGGGCCTGCACCCCGGCACGGACCAAGGCGACGACCTCCCGCGGCGGGGGCCAGGAACGGCCGGGATACGCCTCGGACAGGCAGGTCAGCAACTCCTTTCCCTGTCGGGAGCGGTAGGGCTCGGGGTAGGCCGCAAGCAGCAGACGGTTCATGCCGGGGCCACCCCGGCATCCCGCGAGCGCCCGAGGACGACAGCCGCTGCCTGCCGCATCCGCAGCGCCTCCCGGCCGAGCGCCTCGGTGCCGTCCTCCGTGAGCCGGTAGTAGCGCCGCGCCCGCCCGTCCACGATCTCCTCGTCGCCGGCGGCCACCAGCCCGGCCCGCTCCAACCGCTCCAGCGCGCCATAGAGAGTGCCGACAGCGATTCGGAGCCGCCCGTCGGTGGCCTGCTCGGCAGCCTTGATGATGCCGTAACCGTGCAACGGTCCATCCATGAGCGCAGCAAGGATGAAGTACTGCGGTTCCGTCAAGGACGGGTTCCGTCGTGTCATGCGTCGAGCATATATCGAGCTACGAAATATATCTGCCAGCCTTGGGTGATCACCGACAGCGCCTCCACCCCCGCGGCGAGCGTCACCCTGTCCCGGCCGGCGGGCGCGACGGCGGTCTCCTCGACGCGCCCGCGCGGCATCGGCGGATGCTCACCGCGACCTGGTCCGGGCCGAGCGGAGTTCAGGCGTTCTTGGGGGTTGTTGGACCAGATCAGCTTCCAGACTTCGCGGGGGAAGGCAGCGAAGGCTTCTACGGGATCACCCCAACGATCGCCAGGATGCTCGACTGGCTGATCCGGCATCATCCTGAGCAGGCCCACCAGACCATCGCAGAGATCGTCGGAGACGCTGAGCGGCGGTGGAACACGCCACGTGACGTCAGCGCCCGATCCCTCCGCACGGCCCTGTCTCTTGACGGCACCCTCGACAAAAAGACACGCACGGAGTTCCTCGACCTGGCCCTGCCACCCGAGAAAACTCCCTGAACCCGTCAACCGCGCAGCCCAGCAGTCGGTAGCACCGGCTGCTGGGCTTCCGGGCATCCGCACGGAGACAGCTGCTCTTGCTCAGTTTTCACAGGCATTGCAACAGCGCCATGAGAACGTGAGCCCATGGATGCCGGGAGCCGGATAACCCTCGTGGTCGGAGTCGACGAGTCTTGAGACACGTTTTACGCGACACACGCAACTGCGGCCCACGCCGTTGTCGTCTGACGGTGAGTCGGGCCCGTCAGGGCCGTGGAGCGAGAGAGCGGGGCAGGTTGTGGGACGGCGCAAGGGCGGCATAGGGATCGCACTCGTCACGGGTGTGATGCTGGTGGGCGCGAGTGCCTGCGGCGGGGGCGGCAGTCACAAGGCGAGCGGGGAGGACGCAAAGGCGTCGGGCAAGCCGAGCGCGAGTGTCTCGCCGTCACCGACGGAGCCCGCGGGTCCGCCGATGCTGCTGGAGACGATCACGCCACAGACGGGAACCACGGTCGGTGTGGTCATGCCGATCTCGGTGATCTTCACGAACCCGGTGGCGGCCAAGGCGCGGGCCACGGTGGAGAAGCACATGAAGGTGAGTGCCTCGCAACCGGTGACCGGCGCCTGGCACTGGTTCGGCGACAAGCGCGCCGACTGGCGGCCGAAGGCGTACTGGCCCTCCGGTACGACGGTGAAGATCGACGCCGACATGAAGGGCGTCAGCAACGGCAACGGACGCTACGGCGTGCACAGCTACACGCACACCTTCAAGATCGGTGACGACGTGCGCGCGGATGTCTCGGTGACCGGCCACACCATGAAGGTGGCCCGGAACGGCAAGGTGGTGCGCACCCTGTCGATCAATGCGGGCAGCGCCCAGTATCCGACGTGGAACGGCACGATGGCCGTCATCGACAAGCAGGAGAAGGTCCACATGACCTCCTGCAGCGTCGGTATCAGCTGCGACAAGGGCAGCCCCAACTACTACGACCTGACGCTGCCTTGGGACGTCCACCTCACCCAGTCCGGCACATACGTGCACTACTCGACCGGCGACCCGAATCCGGGAAGCGGCAGCGCCCGCGGCTCGCACGGCTGCGTCCACCTGTCCATGTCGGACGCCAAGTGGTTCTACGGCCAGGTGAAGCAGGGCGACCCCGTCACCATCACCGGCTCGCCCCGTGCCAAGGCGCCGGCCGACAACGGCTACGCCGACTTCAACCTGGGATGGGACCAGTGGCTCGCGGGCAGCGCCTACGGGGAGGAGACGACCGCGACGCTGTGACACGCTGCGGTGGCGGCGCCTGTCAGCACCCAATGATGTTGACCGAGAGGCCACCGTCGTACTCGCCCTTCGGGCTGACCAGAAACGGCTGGCCTCCGTGTCCCGCGTGAAAACTCCGGCTCGGTCGGCTGACCTGGGCCGTTTCCCTGCGGGACCGGAGTGCTGCTGGGCGGCATCGGCAAAGGTGCGCTGGAGAAGGCGCTGAAGAACACGATCAAGGCCATCGAGGCGCGCAATCAGGTGTCTCGGGGCTGAGCGGCGCAGTCGGGGCGTACGAGGGCGCGGACCCGCGCCCTGGGCGCGGCCCGTCCGCGTGCGGCAGCCCGAGGTCGAATCAACTCCTCTGGGGCTCCTGGGACTTCAGGTAATCGATCAGCAGGTCGACCACCGCTTCCAGATGACTGCTGTCCCCCGTGGACCGGAGCACCTGGACGCCCCCCTGAATACCCGCGATGAAGGCGGCCGCAGCACGGTCCGCATCGAAGGCGGGCCCGATGAGACCTTGCGCCTGCATGGCGGTGATCCCCCGATGGATGAGGCCCTCCCACTCGGCGAGCAGCGTCGAGGCCACTTCGGCGGCACCCGGCGTGGTGCCGACCTGGTCCATCAGGCTTGCGAGCGGGCAGCGCGGCCCCTGAGCGCGATATCGGGCCACCAGCGCCTCCCGCCAACGAGCCCAGGCCGACCAGGACGTCAGCGCGTCGATATGGGGCTGCTGGTCCGTGATGACACGCGCGGCCTCGAATCGGGCGGCGGCAAGCAGAAGTTCCTCCTTGCCGCCGGGGAAGTAGTGGAACAGCTGCCCCTTGCTGGTCCCGGTGATCGCCTTGATGTCGTCCAGGGTCACGGTTCCCGGGTTGTCGCTTCGAAGGTGCGCCGACGTTCCTTCGATGATGCGCTGCCTGGTGGCGCGCCCTTTAGCGGTCAGTGCCATGTCTGCAGCCTATCTCCCAGCACCAACTGCTGGTTCAGGAATACCAGCCCATGGCCTGATGGACAACGGACCAGCCACCATTTCTGGACTTGCTGGTCCAAAATCTGAGTTCTACGCTCACGGTCATACCCAACCGGCTCGCCAACGCCGGCGAGCCGCCCAATCCTCTGGAGGTCCCTGCCATGTCCGATGTCACTCGGCACGATGCGTTCGTCCGCGATTTCGTCAGCGCCTTCAACGCCAAGGACGCGGACGCGCTCGTCCCGTTCCTGACCGAGGACGTGACCTTCTCCGCCTACGGCGACGAGCCGGTCCACGGGCGCGCAGCGGTGATCGCGCTGTGGAAGGGAGTGTTCGCGAACTTCGCCCAGGTCCGCTTCGAGACCGTGCACCAGGCGGTGAACGGCGACGTGGTCATCGCCGAGCAGATCCACGGGCTCGCGCTGCCGGGAGGGAAGCTGGCCCCGGTGATGAACATGGCCGTCTACGAACTGCGCGGCGGCAAGATCGCGGCCTGGCGTGACTACACCAACCCCGCCTACGCCGCCACGCTCCTGCATGCCTGATCCGATCGCTCAGCGCGAGGAAAGCGCGGGCTGTTCCCTGACAACCCGGGGCCGGTTGCCCCGCGAGGCAATCACCGCCTCTCCAGCGGCGGTTGTCGACGACAAAAGGAGGTATGCGCTGTGCGCGCAGTAGTGGTGGAAGAGTTCGGCGGCCCCGAGGTCCTCAGGGTGCAGGATTGGCCCGACCCCGAGCCGGGACCGGGTGACCTCGTGGTGGACGTCGACTTCGCCGGGGTCAACTTCATGGACACCGGTTCGCGTGTCGGATTCGGTCTGGTCGGCGAGGTTCCGGCAGTCATCGGAGTCGAAGGCGCAGGCCGGGTCGCCGCAGTCGGCGAAGGTGTCAGCGGATTCGCGGTGGGCGACCGGGTTGCCTGGGTCTCGGTCTACGGCAGCTACGCACAGAAGATCGCCATGCCTGCCGACCAGGCGGTACCGATTCCGAATGACATCCCGAGCGACATCGCTGCCGCCGTGATGATGCAGGGGCTGACCGCGCATCACTTCGTCACCGAGTCAGCACCGTTGGCAGAGGGCGAAACCGCCCTCGTGCACGCGGCGGCCGGCGGCGTGGGGCGTATGGTCACCCAGTTGCTCAAGTTGCGGGGTGCCACCGTGATCGGCCTGGTCTCCCGCGAAGAGAAGGTCGCGGCCGCCAAGGCCGCGGGGGCCGACGACGTACTCGTCTCCTCGGACGGCGACTTCGTGGACCAGGTCATGGCTCTCACCCACGGCGAGGGCGTGCACGCGGTCTTCGACGGCGGGGGTGCCAGCACCTTCTGGCCGTCGATCGAGGTTCTGCGGCGGGTCGGCACGCTCGTCTACTACGGTCCGCTGATCGGCGAGATCCCCATGGTACGGATGTTCGACATGCCCAGGAGCATCCGGATCACCTACGCCGTGTTCGCGGACCACATCCACAGCCGGGAGTTGCTGCTCAGGCACGCCGGGGACCTTTTCGAGAAGATCCGCGAGGGCAAGCTCAGGGTCGACATCACCGAGCGCTACCCGCTCGATGGGGCCCCGCAGGCCCACCTCGACATCGAATCGCGGCGCACCTCGGGGAAGCTGCTGCTGGACCCGCGACGGTGAGCCCCCGCCTTCGCGAACAGGACCGGGCGAGTCCCTCGTTCGTCGAAGCGGCCGTGTCGGCCGCTCCCATCCGCTCTGATCCCACCGGGCCGCCCGCCAGGTAGCGGACGCCTTTGCTGCCCTGCGAGCCCAGGGCAGAGCTCTGGCGGTGTTCACCGGCGCTAGTTCGCGGGCGGCTGGGATGCTGTTGGAGTCCGCAGGCTTGCCGGTTGACGTGCTGATCGGCGGCGACCAGGTGGCGCGTCCCAAGCCAGCGCCGGACGGAATCCTCTTGGCTGCTGAGGAACTCGGCATCGATCCCGTGGACGTGGCCTATGTCGGCGACTCGCCACTTGATCTGCGTGCCGCGACGTCCGCAGGAAGTCACAGTGCCGCAGCGGCCTGGGGTCACATGTACGACCAGGCGGAACGGGCGGATGTTGTGCTGTCGGGGCCTCTGCAGGCGCTTGACCTCCTGTTCGTCGGCAAGCACGTGATGTGACGCATCACTTTCCACCCTGGCCCAGGGCGGCCAGCCGCCGCCAGCAGATGAGTGCGCACCCGAGGATGAGGAAGGCTTCGTGGATGTCGTCGCGGATCTCCCAGCGGATCCGCAGGCGGCGGAACCAGTGCAGGTGGGCGAAGGCGCGCTCCACGACCCAGCGTTGGGTACCCAGGCCGGAGCCGTGCTCCGTGCCGCGGTCGGCGATCACCGGTTTCACCCCGAGTTTCCGGACGAGGCGGCGGTACTTGTCATGGTCGTAGCCGCGGTCGCCCAGCACGATGTCCGGGCGGCGCCGTGGCCGGCCGCGTTTGCCGCGCACGGCCGGCACCGCTTGCAGGAGCGGGATCAGTTGGGTGACGTCGTTGCGGTTGCCGCCGGTCAGGGTGGCGGCGAGCGGGATACCGGTGGCGTCGGTGATCAGGTGGTGTTTGCTGCCGGTTCTGCCCCGGTCAACAGGACTTCGTCCGGTCTTGGGTCCCCCTTTAACGCCCGGATGTGGGAGCCGTCGACCGCCGTATGGGAGAAGTCCAGGACGTTCGCGCCGCGCAGTTTCGCCAGGAGCACCTCGTGCAACCGCGGCCACACTCCGGCCTCGGTCCACTCGGCCAGACGGCGCCAGCACGTCATGCCCACTGGCCCTTGTTCCGGCCCGCCCAGCCGCGCCCCCTGCGCCGCCACAAGCCCCGTGTGGCGCCTGGGAGCACACCGGGCAGGTTCTCCCCCACCCGGCTTGACTGGATCGTGCCCTACCATCCCTGACGGCCCGTCCGGACCCTGAACACTATGGGGGATACCGGAAACACCACACCAGGTCCGGACAGTACCGACAACGCGTTCCACGCCCTCCTCGAAGGCGCCACCGCCCCACGGCCGCCCGCCCCACCCGACTGCCCGTTCTGCGACCTCCCACAGGACCGCTACGCCACCCACTACGAAGGCCACTGGGTCCTCCTCGAACCCCGGATCATCGTCCCCGCCCACACCGTGCCCCCACGCCGACGCTGGATCATCACGTCGGACGGGGCGGCGATGAACCTGTGGGACGCCGAGCCCCTCCCGGGCACCCAGTGCCGGATCGCTCACCGCACAGTCTGCCCCTACCTCCAGCCCGAAGACCCCTGGCCCTGGACCACCGTGCTCCGGCAGGAGAACGAACGACGGGCGCAGCGCCTGTTCAACCTGCCCGGCGACTGGGACTTCCCCGCCACGGGCTGACCATCGGGCCGCCCGGTACCGTGTTCGACGGCTGGGCTTCGGTTCACCACCCGGTGATCAGTTCTTCACCCCGGCCCATGTGCCCCGGATCAGCGCCGTCTCATCGGGGCGCCACGCCGGCCACCGCCACGGCGGGCCGGGGCGCGTTCCCCGCGCGGCGTCGCCAGTAGGCGGCGGTCAGCCAGCCGAGCAGCGGGCCCCACAGCACGAGCGGCGCGTAGGCGGCGGCCAGCAGCGCCGAGTGCCAGTCGTGCAGGGTCATCGGGTTGTCGGGCGGCAGCGGCCGCCACTCGGCGGTCCGGCCGAACGCCCCGGTGACGGCGGCCCAGCTCCACATCGCGGTCAGGATCGTGGCGCCGAGCCCGGCGGGAATCACGGCCGCGAGCACCGGGACCGGCCGGCCCCGCAGGCGCGGGATCCAGCGCGGCCACACCTCGCCCCAGCCCGCGATCAGGCCGAAGGCCAGCAGCGCCAGCACTTCGGACAGGACCGAGATCAGGAGGACGTAGACCTCCATCGGCAGCCAGACCGGAACCTGCCCGTGCCCCGGGTGCAGACCGCCGTCGAGCGGCAGGTGGAAGGTGATCCCGGCGATCCGCCAGATGCTCGCGGGCAGCACGGTGAACGGGATGACGGCGGCCGCGAGGCGGGCACCGCGCGGGACTCCCGCCACAGGGGTGTGGACGGCGGCCCAGGCGACGCGGAGCCGTCCGCTCGGCGTCAGCTCGCTCATCTCAGCGTCCTTCCGTGGTGGCGCGGCGGCGGTAGTAGGCGTGGGTGACGGCGCCGACCAGCACCGGCCAGGCCATCAGCGGCAGGTAGCAGGCCACGAACAGCACCTGCGACCACCCGCTGACCTCCAGGTGCGAGGTGGCCGTCCCCTTATCGCCCATCGACGGCGTGAAGTGGATGTGGAAGAGGATGGGGTTCAGGAAGAAGTACGCGGCGAGCAGCACCAGCAGGGTCGCGCCGACGGTCGCCGGGATCACCGCCGCCTTGATCGCCACGCGGCGTCCGCCCAGGAGGGGTATCCAGCGCGGGAAAACCTCGCCCCAGGGCTTGACCAGACCGAGGGTCAGCAGCGCGAGCCCCTCGGAAACCGCGGACAGGAGGAGGACGTAGAGGTAGTCGCTGAGCTGGGAGCGGTAGCCCGGGTTCGCGGAGTGGTCGACCCCGGCCACTCCGGCGGTCATGAGCAGCCGCCAGACGCTGGAGGGCAGTACCACCAGCGGGACCGCGTGCGCGGCGAGCCGGGCCCAACGGGGGGTGCCGGGGACGTACTTCGGCTTCGCGGAGCCCCGATTCGTGCGCTCGGACGTGGTGGCGGTGGTCGGTCGGGCCGACTGGGTCGCTGTCATGCCCCAAGTCTGGTCAGGCCACCACCCGCGCGGACATATGCCGTTGGGCACCGAGATCGCGGACGGGCCGGTCGGGGATATGCCGAAAGGCACAGGCGCGCCCGGTGCCCGCACGCGTACCGTCGGGGTTGTGTTGATCATCATGGTCCCGGCCGTCCTGTCCGGCGCGGCGGCGCTGCTCGTCTTCGCGGGCCGGTCGCGGTCGCGTCCGCTGATCGCCTGGGCGACCGGAGCCGCCGCCGCGGTGTCGCTCGTCGTGACGGTCGCTCATCCGTCCGGAGCGGCTGGCCCCGGGCCGGGCACGGTGGGCACGCTGGAAGCCGTCGCCCTGCTCGCCGTGCTGGTGCCGACCGCGCGCCACGCCCCGCCGCCGCAGGCGATCGCGGCCGGAACGCTGGCCCACCTCGCGGTGACCCTGTGGGTGCTGCGCGCCTGGAGCACCGACTCGGTCCGCGGCATCGTCGGCGCCTGCGTCTTCTGGTCTCTGCTGGCAACCGGCGCGGCGGCGGGCGGGGTGTACCTGCGGGTGCTGGACGCCCGGCGGGTCAGCTCGGTGGCCGAGGCCCGGCGACGGCAGCGCCTGGACCTGGCCCGGGATCTGCACGACTTCGTTGCCCACGACGTCAGCGAGATGGTCGCGCAGGCGCAGACCGGGCGGTTCCTCGGGTCGGACGATCCGGGTGTCGCGCTCGACGCGCTGCGGCGGGTCGAAGAGGCCGGGCTCCGGGCTCTGGCGGCGATGGACCGCACCGTGCACATGCTGCACGACCAGCAGAACGGCGATCCCCGGCAGTCGGTCAAGGGCCTGGACGAGGTGCCCGAACTGGTCCGGCGCTTCCGCGAGTCGAGCGCGGGTCGGACCGAACTCGCCGTCGCCCCGGGCCTGCTCGACCACGTCGACCGCGAGGTCTCCGGCACGGCGTACCGGATCGTGGTGGAGGCGCTGACCAACGTGCGTCGCCACGCGCCGGACGCCGACGTGACCGTGACGCTGGACCGGTCGGCGTCCGCACTCACCGTCGACGTCAGCAACGGCGCCCCGGCCGGACGGCCGCAGCAGCGCGGCGACCGGGCCGGTGGGCTGGGGTTGCCCGGCCTGGCCGAGCGGGTGGCCTCGCTCGGCGGATCACTGACCGCCGGGCCCCGCCCCGGCGGCGGCTGGCACCTGGCGGCCGAGCTGCCGCTCGCAGGCGACCGAGGCACCCGTCGACCCTCCCTCCCCACCCCCTTCCGCCCCGGAAAGGCCCAGCCCCGATGAGCAACGCCCCGACGACCACGGCGCCGACCAGCACCGGACCGACCAGCACCGGACCGACCAGCACCGGCCCGATCCGCGTCCTGCTCGCCGACGACCAGGAAAGCATCCGCAGTGCCTTCCGGATGGTCCTTGACGCCCAGCCGGACATCCAGGTCGTCGGCGAGGCCGCGGACGGCGGCGCCGCGGTCGAGCTGGCTCGGAAGTTGCGGCCGGACGTGGTCCTCGCCGACATCCGCATGCCGCGCGTCGACGGGCTCGAACTCACCCGCCTGCTGGCCGGCCCCGACGTGGCCGTCCCGCTCCGGGTGGTCGTGGTGACCACGTTCGACCTGGACGAGTACGTGCATGCCGCGCTCCGAAACGGCGCCGCCGGCTTCCTTCTCAAACGATCGGGTCCGACCCTGCTGATCGAGGCGGTCCGCGCGGCGGCGGTCGGGGACACCCTGATCAGTCCGCAGGTCACGGTCCGGCTGCTGCGCGAACTCACCGCCGGTCCGACCGCGACGGACCCGGACGAAAGAGCGGAGCCGCTGACCGACCGTGAGCGGGAGATCGTGACGCTGCTGGCCGGCGGCAGCACCAACGCCGAGATCGCGGCGCAGCTTTTCATCGCCACCGGGACGGTGAAGAACCACGTCGCGAGCGTCCAGCGCAAGCTGGGGGTGCGCAACCGGGTCGGCATCGCCGCCTGGGCCTGGGAGCACGGGGTCTGCCGGCCCTGACCCGGCCTCACCTGTGAAGGTACTCGAACGGAGTCGAGCGACTGATCAACAGGCTGAAAGGCTTCCGAGCCGTGGCGACGCGCTATGACAAGCGCGCCTACGTCTTCCACGGTACGGTCACAGCCGCCGTCCGACTCTGGCTCCACGAATGACGATTCACCGGACACGGCCCAGTTCGGGCCCCTCGGTGGTGTCGGTGTCCACCCACACTGCTGGGCAGTTCCCTCCGCCCGAGTTCGGGTCCGTACCGAAGAAAAGTAACGCCATGGTCCCCTCCGGCCAGTAGCGCGGCGCACCCGCCGACCGCTGCCCCACCATTGGGCGCACAATCGCTGTGCGGGCGTCAGCGATTCTCAATTCGGTATGGGGCCTGCGGCCGTACGTCTGTCGCGAAGTGCTCTTGTGCGCGTCGGAGTTGGCGGGTCATGTTGGGCGGGTAGTGACGGGTCAGGGGCACGGCGTGGTGCCAGGGGTGGGGGATCGGTTCTTGTCGAACGGGCGTGTGCGGCTCAGTGGCGGGACAGCGTGGCAGACCGATTTCCGGCGCCGGACCACAGGTCGTCCGAGTCTGAGCACGATGGACATCGCGACGATCCGCCGTTCGCTGAACGGCACGCTCATCGAACTGCAGGGTGCGATCGATCGCTTTGACGTGGCCAAGGCGGCGGAACTGTTCGAGTGGGCCTGGCATCAGGCGGCCCAGGCTCCGCCGCGCGAGACCCGGGAGCAGCGGGCCCAGCTGAAGGAGCTCAAGGAGGCGTTGGCCTCTCGCCGGTGGCGGGAGGAGAAGCGACGCCTGGCCGCGCAGGAGGTGCGCCCGCAGTCGGTCGAGGCTCCGCCCGTGCCGCGCCAGAGGCGCAAGAAGCGGCTGGCCTCCGAACAGGCTCCCGTCGTGCAGCCGAGGACAGTGTGGTCCTCCGACGCACCTCGTACCCCCGCTCCGGCCCCGGTGTGGCCTCCGGTGCGGGTGGTGCCACGCCTATCGGCGACCCGCGATGCTCCGCCCATGTCCTCTGCGGAAGTACATCCGGTTCCTCGGGACGGTCAGTCGGGGCTTCTGAAGGCGGGACGGCTCGCGGAGCTCGCGACCGACTTGCGGCCGTTGCTGGAGCAGACCGCTCGGGCCGGGGCCACCATCACGTGGTCGGCGATCCGCAAGCGCCTGCCCGCCCTTCCGCGTCTGCACCGCGATGACGAGAGCGTCCTGCTGTGGCTCGTCGACGACGACCGCGATCAGGGTGAGCCGCTGCTGTCAGCCCTGGTCACGGTCGGCGACCGGCAGATGCACCCGCGGTTCCCCGCCGTCGCCGAACAGCTCGGTGTTCCCACCGGACGCGCATCGACGCAGCAGCGCTCCGCACCACAAGAACGATGACCTGCTTGTTCTGCTGCGCAGGACCACCAAGTGCCTCCAACTGACACCTGACCTCCCCGAGTTTCCACTCCCGGCTGCCCTCCGCGAGAAGGCCGGCCCGCCATGCCTCCAGCAGCCGCGTATTCTCCTGGATCCGAAGCCACGCAGCGCGGAACTGTCGCTGTGCTGCCAGCAGCAACCTCTCCAACTCGGTCTGCGTGAACGACTTCTTGCTTGGGCTGGGCAGAGGGATGCGTTTGGCGCCTCGACCTACATACACCCTGTTCTCCGGCCACATACCCCATCACCCACTGATAACCACCCACTGATGACCAACCACTGACACCACCCCACACAGTCACACGGTGGGTCTGCGCCGAGTGTGGCGGCATTCGGCCATGGCGGACATCCGCCCCACTCGGTCCGTTGATCCTGCCCGGACCCAACTGCGAGATTGGCCAGGCGGCTCAGTTCTCAGGTGTTCCCGTGTCTGCGGGCTTGGCCGCACGGTGATGTTTCACTCCTTGGTTAGGAGCACGATGGCGCGACAAAGACGAACAGGTGTGATTGCCGCGGCGTCAGCCGTGTTGATCGCCGCGGCGCTGATTGCGCCTGCGGCCGCAGCCGCCGACCCGACCAGCCAGACTGGCTCCGAGCGTGCTGGCGCGAGCAAGGTCGAACCCGCTGACCCCGACGGGCCACAGGGGCCGGGTCGGTCGCCCGTTGCTGGGCTCGACGACCGGGCCGGGCGCGACAACCCGGATTCGATCTACAGGGCGGGGAAGACCGACGGGTTCCAGCCGCTGACCGACGATTCGCTGTCGGATACTGCGGCCGAGAAGCTGGGCAACGCCGACACCAGGCTGCTGCAGCAGGCGCAGGCGTCGAAGAAGAAGTCTGTCACGGTGTTGATGCTGGCCCGGAAGGGCGCGACCGAGGACGTCGTCGCCGCGGTGGAGAAGGCCGGCGGGACCGTCGGGTCGGTGACCGGAAAGGTCGGCTACGTCCGGGCGACCGTCCCGACCGACAGCGTGACCACCTTGGCCGGCCTTCGGTCGGTCGCGGCGATCGACCTGAACCGGACGTACAAGATCCCGGGCCCGGATCTGGGCGCCGCGAGTGCGAGGACGGCGGCAACGAAGGCCGCGGGGCCGACCGCGCCCGGCGCGAACACGCCCGCCGACAACCCGTACCTACCGATCAACGAGACCGGCGCCGAGGCCTTCGTCAAGGACAACCCGGCCTGGGACGGGCGCGGCACGGTCGTCGGCGTGCTGGACACCGGCGTCGACGTCGAGCATCCCGCGCTACAGACGACCAGCGACGGCAAGCCCAAGATTGTCGATTGGGTAACCGAGACCGATCCGGTCACCGACCGCGACGGCAGCTGGGTGCGGATGTCCACCACCAAGACGGGTCCGACGTTCAGCTACCTGGGCAAGACCTGGACGATCCCGAAGGGCACGTTCCAATTCGGCGTGTTCTACGAGAGTGCGACGGCCGGGAGCGACTTCGAGGGCGACCTCAACCGAGACGGCGACACCCGGGACTTCTACGGGGTTCTGTACGACCCGACCACACACAGGATCTGGGTCGACGGCAACAACAACCAGGACCTCACCGACGAGACACCCATGGCCCCGTTCGCGGTCGACCGCCAGGTCGGCCACGTCGGGAGCCACGACCCCGCAACACCGCAGAACGAGCGCATCCCGTTCGTCGTCGAGTACCGCGACAACGTCGATCTCTCCCCGCTCGGCGGCAGCAACGTCGGCAAGACCGCGAACTACGTGTCTATCGGGTTGCCGGTCGCCTCGCACGGCACCCATGTGGCTGGGATCGCCGCCGGCACGTCGATGTTCGGCGGTCAGATGCACGGCGCCGCACCGGGCGCGCAGATCGTGTCCGCCCGCGCCTGCACTTGGGGCGGTGGCTGCACCCAGGCGGCACTGACCGAGGGCATGATCGACCTGGTCACCAATCGCCATGTCGACGTCGTCAACCTGTCCATCGGTGGGCTTCCCGCGTTGAACGACGGCTCCGACGTGATTGCCGCGCTCTACGACAAGCTGATCGACCGCTACGGCGTGCAGATCATCATCGCCGCCGGCAACGACGGCCTCGGCACCAACACCGTCAGCTCGCCGTCCGTGGCGGGCAAGGCCATCTCGGTCGCCGCGTCCGTCAGCTCCGACACCTGGTGGGCCGGCTACGGGTCGAAGGTTGCCACCAAGCAGGGCATCTTCGGCTTCTCCTCCCGCGGCCCCGCTGAGAACGGGGCGCTGGCGCCGCAGGTGTCCGCGCCCGGCGCCGCCATCTCCTCGATCCCGATGTGGCTGTCCGGTGAAGCCGTCCCCGAGGCCGGGTATTCGCTGCCAGCCGGGTACGGCATGGCCAACGGCACCTCCATGGCGGCCCCGCAGGTCGCCGGAGCGGCGGCGCTGCTGCTATCGGCCGCCAAGGCCCATTCGCTGACGGTCAGCTCGGCGGCGCTGAAGACCGCCCTGACCGGCACCGCCGAACCGATCCCCGGCGTCCCGACCGTCGCGCAGGGCGCCGGCATCATCGACACCGTCGCGGCCTGGAAGCAGCTCAGCGCTGGCATCAACACCAATGAGCTCACCGTGTCGGCTCCCGTTTGTAGTTCGCTGTCCGGCCTGCTCGCGACTCCGAACACCGGCGTCGGCATCTACAACCGTTGTCTGCCAACGGATGGCGGCCAGGTGACCGGTGCGCAGGAGACCTACAAGGTCAGCGTCACCCGGACCAGCGGTGCCGCCGGGAACGTCGTGCACCGGATCGGTTGGATCGGCAACGACGGCACGTTCAGCGCCCGCGCGGCAATGCCCCTGCAGCTCGGAAAGGCGGCCGATATCACGGTCACCGCGACCGCGACGACCTCCGGCGTGCATAGCGCGATCCTGACCATTGATGACCCGGCGACGGGCGGCATCGACCAGTTCGTCGCCGTCACCGTGCTGGCGACCAAGCCGCTGGCCAAACCCGACTACGCGGTCACCAGTTCCGGCACGCTCGGCCGAACCGGAACCACCTCGCTGCTGGTGCCCGTTCCCAAGGGCGTCGAAGCACTGCAGCTGACCCTGGGCGGGCTCGCCGACGGCAGCCAGGTCCGCGCATTGCCCATCGACCCCTACGGCATGCCCGCGGACTCCAACGCCAGTTACCACTGCTACACCAACTACACCGACCCGGCGAACTGCAACGCCAGCGCACGACCGGTGTACCGACCCACACCCGGCATCTGGGAGTTCGTGATCGAGTCTCGCAGGACGTCTCCGGTCGAACAGAACCCGTACACAGCGACGGTTTCGCTGCAGGGCATGTCGTTCGATCCGGGGACCGTCACAGTCGACAAGGTGACGATGAACTCGCCGACGAATGTCGGCTCGACGGGGACGAACACCTTTGGCCCCGCGATCGCCCACGTCGCAACCGGCGAGATCGGCGATGTCCGCAATTTGTTCTCGACGGTCTCGCAAGGCGAAATCACGTCCAACATGCTCTATGTTCCGCGTCGGACGACCCGGCTCGACGTGACGCTGACGCCCAGAGACGCTGCCGACCTGGACTTCTATGTGTATTTCAACGGCAGGCCGATAGGCCAGAGCACCCTGACCGGGGACTCGCCCGAGCACATCGTCATCGATGATCCACAGCCGGGTACGTACTTCATCGTGGTCGCGGGAGTCGCCGTGCCCGGAGACAACGTCACGTTCGACTACCACCAAGAGATGTACTCGAAGGGCCTCGGCACGATCACGCCGAAATCCGACGCGAAGTACACGGTTGCCACGGGCCAGTCGATGCCGGTCGACGGGGCAATGATCGTCAGCGCTCGGCAGTTGACCAAGGATCCCATGATCGGCCGGGTCCGAGTGGCCAACGAGCACGGCACGATCATCGGGGCGGCGGACGTCACGATCGCCACTGTCGATGTCCCCAAACTCGATCTGGTCGCGTGGGCCCCGCCATTCGTCGGCGCGGCTCTCAATGAGAGCGGCGTAGTCGCGGGGGATCGCCAGTACAACGCCAGGATGACGCCGACCACCTGGACGGCCGCCGACGGGTTCACCAACCTGGATCTTGCCGGGGGCAGGTACGGATCGGCTCTGGACCTGAATGACGGCCAGATCGCCGTCGGTATCGCGACGGACAGTGAATTGCGTACTCTTCCCGCCCAATGGGCCAAGGATGGATCGCTCAACGTGCTCGGCGTCCCGGATTGGCGGCCCTATTCCAGCGGCTACGCGACCGGCGTGAATAACAAGGGGGTGGTCACCGGATTCTCCGAAGCAATCGTCAAGGAGTCTGACGGCAAGAACCACAGCTACAGTGACGGGTTCGTGCGGACGCCGGATGGGACGTTCAGCAAGCTGGCCCACCTGTCCTCGGATCTGACGGTAACCCAGCCGCGCGCCATCAACGATGCCGGAATGATCGTCGGTACCTCGCGCACCGATGGCCATGTGCCGCACGCGGTCGCCTGGGATGCGACGTCAGGTGTTATTCAGGATCTCGGCACGCTTCCGGGACAGAATTCGGCCCAGGCGAACGATGTGAACGCCTCCGGGACTATCGCGGGGACAAGCGGTGACGACGCGTTCGTGTGGACCAAGGCCGGCGGAATGCAGCGCCTTGCCGACTACGGATACAACGCGACCGGCGAGAAAGTCACCGACGACGGGTGGATCCTCGGAACTGTCGAACTTTTCCCGGACGTCGCGGTGTCGGCGATGTGGGACCCGCAGGGACGGCTCTGGGATCTGTCCGGCATGGTGCCGCTCTCTGTCGGTGATCGATTCACGCCGACCTACAGCTTCGACATCAACGATCACCACCAGCTCATGGTCTACGGCGAGGGCGGCCCGAACGCTGCCTGGTCCAGCTCGGTGATGCTGAGGATCCCGGCAGGTCTGGGCAACTAGGGCGTGTTTCGAAAGTAGCGCCGTCCGCCCGTAGGGCGGGCCTGGCGGCGTCTGGTGCGTGCGATCGCAAGGCGGAGGGTCGCCTCGATACTGGGCGTATCGGGGCGAGCCCGACAACGCGGCGAGCGTGCGTGC